>JAFARM010000209.1 GCA_019245455.1 Sphingomonadaceae bacterium
CGCGGTCGAGGCGGCGGCGCACGGGTCGACCCTGGCGGCAGCGACCCAGCTGATCGAGGTGCTCGGCCGCGTCCGCGACGTCGCCGGCACCGCGGCCGGATCGCTGCGCGAGGCGCTCGCCGCGGTCGTCGCCGAGGCCGAGACGGCGCTGGCCGAAGCCGGCGGCCGCACCGCCGCGGCCGCCTTCGCCGACCCGATCCGCCGCGAGATCGCCGGGCTGGAGGGGGCCGCCGACCTCGCGGCGCAGGCGGCGCAGGCAACCGCGGACCGCATTGCCGCGCGGCTGATCGGGCTGACGCAGGCGGTGGCGACGGTGGAGAAGCGGCTGGCGGAGGTGAAGTAGCGCCCCTGTCGCCGACCCTTGTCATTCCCGCGAAAGCGGGAACCCATCTCCTGCCCGATGAAAGCGGCGACGAGAAACGGAGCCTCTGCACGGAACGCGGGAGATGGGTCCCCGCTTTCGCGGGGATGACGGGTTCAAGAGGATCCCGCCCCCACCAACGGTCGCACAGATCCCCCTCCGCTCAGGGTTCGCACCAGCAGATCGCGGTCGAGCGCTCCCTCCCACCGCGCGACGACGATCGTCGCCACGGCGTTGCCGACGAAGTTGGTCAGGCTGCGGCACTCGCTCATGAAGCGGTCGACGCCCAGGATCAGCGCCATGCCGGCCACGGGCACGCTGGGCACGACGGCGAGCGTCGCCGCCAGCGTGATGAACCCCGCCCCCGTGACCCCCGCCGCCCCCTTCGACGACAGCATCGCCACGCCCAGCAGCAACGCCTGCTGCCCGAACGTCAGCGGCACGTCGCACGCCTGGGCGATGAACAGCGCCGCCAGCGTCATGTAGATGTTGGTCCCGTCGAGGTTGAAGCTGTACCCCGTCGGCACGACCAGCCCGACGACCGCCGGATCGCACCCGGCGCGCTCGAGCTTGGCCATCAGGTTCGGCAGCGCCGCCTCCGACGACGAGGTGCCGAGCACCAGCAGCAGTTCCTCCTTCAGGTAGGCGATCAGGCGCAGGATCGAAAAGCCGCACAGCGCGCCGACGAGCCCAAGGCCGCCGAGGACGAACAGCAGCGAGGTGCCGTAGAAGCTCGCCACCAGCAGCCCGAGGTGGGCGAGCGCGCCCAAGCCGAACTTGCCGACGGTGAACGCCATCGCCCCGAACGCGCCGACGGGCGCCGCGCGCATCAGGATGGCGACGATGCGGAACACCACCGCCTGCGCCGCAACCAACACCTTCAGCAGCGGCGCGGCGGCCTCGCCGGCCAGCGCGATGGCGATGCCCGTCAGGATGGCGACGAACAGAACCTGCAGGATGTCGCCCTCGGCCAATGCGCTGACCGGGGTCGTCGGGATGATGTTCGTGAGGAAGCCGACGATGGTCGTCGCGTGCGCCTTGGCGGTGTAGGTGGCGATGCTGCCGGCATCGAGGCTGGCCGGCGCGATGTGCAGCCCGTCGCCGGGGCGGACGACGTTGGCGACGACCAGGCCGACGATCAGCGCCAGCGTCGACAGCGTCAGGAAATAGGCGAACGCCCTGCCGACCACCCGCCCGACCGCGCCGAGTTCGCCCATGCCGGCGATGCCGGTCGCCACCGTCAGGAAGATGACCGGAGCGATGACCATCTTGACCAGCTTGATGAAGCCGTCGCCGAGCGGCTTCAGCGCCGCGCCGGTGGCGGGCGCGAAGACGCCGACGAGGACGCCCAGGACGATCGCGGCGAGGACGATCAGATAGAGGCGACTCGTCGGTGCCGGCGGGGAATCCGAGGCGGAGGCGACGGCAACGCTCATGCCGCCCGTCCGCAGGCGTAGGACGTGTCAGGCGCGTCGGGCGAAGTTGACGAAGGTCGCGCGACGCCACCCCCCGCAGTCCCCGCCGAGGCCCCCCGCGGGCCACGCCCGGCGCGCGCGGCGGCGCATCGCGGCCGAGGAAAGGCGAGCGGGGCGGGTGGGCGGGGCTGGAGCGGGGCAAAGGACATGGTCCGGAGGCTAAGCCGAAACGCGGGGTGTAGGACAGGGGTTTGTTGCTCGCCGCGACCGCGCGATCCTCCTTTTCGGGGCGCGCGGCGCTAGGCCGCCGCGGCGTCCTGTGCTAGGATCGGACGATCAGCGCGGGGGGCCTGCCATGGCGACGACGGACTGCCATCTCTATCGGTCGCTGCGCTACGACGATTTCGGACAGTCCTATGCCGGGACCGAGGACACGATCCCCGACGGCCTGCTCTACCCGCGCTGGCGCAACACGAATTACACCGTCAGTTTTCGGCGCGGCGGACGCGTGGTCGAGGAAGAGCGGGTGTCGCGCGCCGACGTCCGCTACAACCCGGCGGGTGAGGTCCGCACCGGCGGCGGCACGTCGCTGTTCGATGTCGAAGGCTGGTTCGGCAGCCGCGACTGGCACTATTTCCGCATCCCCGAAGGGACGACCATCCCCGATTCGCTCGTCGTCCAGGGGCCCGGTCCCGAGCAGAGCAACGGGCGGCCGGGGAACGGCGCGCGCACCGGCCACCATTACCAGATCGAGGTCCGCGTGCCGATGACGGTCGAGGCGATGAAGGGCGCGCTTGACACCTTCCTCCGCTCGGCCATCGCCAAGAACGTCCAGCTCGCGCAGACCGCCTGACGATGGTCGAGGTCGAAGGCATCACGCTGATGATGGCGATCCAGGCGGTCGACGAGGTCATCGGCCGGCTGAGCGCGGCGGTAGCCGACGACGAGGCGGGACCCGACGAGCAGGTGGCGCTGGAGGATTATCGCCGGACGGCCCGCGAGCTGGAAAAGGCGTACGATCTCGCCTGCAAGACCGAACTCGACCTGCCGCCGTACGACGAGCTGATCAACTACCGCTGAGCACGCGGCGACGCCGCCCTTGCCAAGCGCGGCCGCACGTTCCACCAAGCGCCATGTCCCGCCCTCACCGCTCCGGCGGCCGGCCGCCGCGGCCGCCCGGCGACAGGCCGCTCCGACCCCGCCGCGCCGCGCCGCCCGACCGTACGGGGTCGCCACCCCGCAGC
>JAFARM010000008.1 GCA_019245455.1 Sphingomonadaceae bacterium
ACTTCCCCCGCCCACGCCGCTTCGCCGCCCTGTGCCGCCGGACAGATCAGGCCGAGCTCCGCGCCCGCCGCGAACAGCGCCGCCAGCAGAACGCCCGGCACCGGCGCGACCCGCCCGTCGAGCCCCAGCTCGCCGACGACGAGGAAGCCCGACAGCATCTCGGCGTCGACGACACCCATCGCCGCCAGCAGCCCAAGGGCGATGGCGAGGTCGTAGTGCGACCCCTCCTTGGGCAGGTCGGCGGGCGACAGGTTGACGATGATGCGCTTGGGCGGCAGCGCGAGGCCGATGGCATCGAGCGTCGCCTGGACGCGCTCGCGGCTCTCCTTGACCGCCTTGTCGGGCAGGCCGACGATGACGAAGTTCGCCTGTCCCCCGGCGACCTGCACCTGCACGTCGACCGCGCGCGCCTCCAGCCCCAGGAACGCGACCGTCCCGACATGTGCGACCATGATACGCCCCCGAACACCCCGTAGGCGACTGTAGCGGGCGGTGCGGGGAAGCGGCAAGGTGGGCTCATGCGCTTCTTCCTCGTCCTCGCCGGGCCCGCAGTCATCGCCGCCTGCTCCGCTCCCTCCGCGCATCGCTTCACCGACGTCGCCGCGACGAAGCCGAGCCCCGACGGGCGCCTCGTCGCGGCCGAGGTGTGGGACGAGCATGGGCCGGGCAAGCCGCACGCGACGGGGCTGGTCGTCGTCGCCGCCGGCGCTGAGGCGCGCGACGCCGAGCCGGTGGTGCTGGCGCAGGACGACTTCCACCCGCTCGCCTTCGCCTGGACCGGGCCGGCGGCGCTGACGCTGCGCCTGCCGTGCGGGCGCTGGTCGCACCTCGCCAACCACGTTGTCGTCGGCGAGCGGACGGTGACGATCGCGCATACGCCGGCGAAGCGCTGCTACGTCGGGCCGGCGGGGACCGGCGCGCTGCCCGGCGAGAACCCGGCCGACGCCCCGCCGCCGTCCTGATTGACTTCGCCGCCCTCGCCCGCTATGCGCCGCGCCTTGTTTTCGCTCCCACCTCGCGGAGCACGCAGGGACATGGGCGATGAAGCGGACCTATCAACCGAGCAAGCTGGTGCGGGCGCGCCGTCACGGCTTCCGCGCGCGGATGGCGACGGCGGGCGGGCGCAAGGTGCTCGCGGCGCGCCGGGCCAAGGGCCGCGCCAAGCTGAGCGCGTAGGCGGCGGCTCGGCTTCCTCAAAGCCGCTCATGCTGAGCCTGTCGAAGCACGCTCAGACGGTCGTGCTTGCTTCGACAGGCTCAGCATGAGCGGACTGGGTGCGTGGGATGGCTTGTGCTTCGACGTGCACAGCACCAGCGGGCTGAAGGATGAGCGAGCCGGAGCGTAAGCTGATCGTCCTCCGCCTGCGGCGCGATTTCGTCGCGGCCAACGCTGGGCGGCGGGCGCCGACGCCGGGGTTCCTCCTCCTCGTCCGAAGGCGCGGCGACGACGCGGGCGTCCGGGTCGGCTTCACCGTCACCAAGAAGATCGGCAACGCCGTCGTCCGCAACCGCCTGAAGCGCCGCCTGCGCGAGGTGGTCCGCGCCATCCTGCCGGACGCGGGGATCGCAGGGGCCGACCATATCGTGATCGGCCGCAGCGAGGGACTGGCGCGCGATTTCGCGCTGCTTAAGGCCGACCTCGCCAAGGCATTGGCCAAATGCGCGTGAGCCGGGCGCTGGCGGCGGTGCTGATCGCGCCGATCCGCGCCTACAAGCTCGCCGTTTCGCCGCTGCTGCCGCCGGCGTGCCGCTTCCAGCCGACCTGCTCCACTTATGCCATTCAGGCGATCGAGCGGCATGGCCCGGTCCGCGGCCTGTGGCTGGGGACGAAGCGCATCTGCCGCTGCCACCCGTGGGGCGGGCATGGCGATGACCCTGTTCCTGACGCCTGATCGCGCCTACATGGCGCGCAATCCCTGCCCGAAAGCCGCTTCGTGACCGACCAACGCAACATGATCCTGGCCGTGGTGCTGTCGCTCCTCGTCATCGTCGGCTGGGGCTTCGTGTCCGATCGCTTCCTGCCGCACCCGCCAAAGCCCGTCGCGGCGCAGCCTTCGCCGGCGATCGCGACGCAGCCGGCGAACCCGGTCGCCGTCGCCCCCGACGGCGCGGTGGTGCCGGCGGTCGGCGGCGCGGGGCAGCTGCGCGACCGCGCCGCGGTCCTTGCCGAGACGCCGCGCGTCGTCATCGCCACGCCGCGGCTGGCCGGCTCGATCAACCTGCGCGGCGCGCGGATCGACGACCTCGTCCTCAAGGGGTACAAGGAGACGATCAAGCCGGGTTCGCCCGACGTCCGCCTGCTCGCGCCGAGCGGTGCGCCGGCGTCCTACTTCGCCGCGTTCGGCTGGACCGGCGCGGGCGCGCCTCCGGCCGACGCGCTGTGGACCGCGAGCGGGACGCAGCTGACGCCGCAGTCGCCGGTGACGCTGACCTGGACCTCGCCCGCCGGCGCGCAGTTCGCGATCGTCCTTGCGGTCGACGCCGATTACCTGTTCACCGTCACCCAGCGCGTGACCAACGGCGGGACGACCCCGCTCGCGGTGCGGACCTTCGGCCTCGTCAGCCACTTGGGCGAGGGGACGGAGAAGGACGCCGGCAACCTCCACGTCGGCCCGATCGGCGTCGTCGGCGACCGGCTGAAGGATAGCGAGGTCGCCTACAAGAAGCTGCGCGACGACGGGGCGCAGCAGTTCGCCACCACTGGCGGCTGGCTCGGCATCACCGATAAATACTGGGCGACGGCGCTGATCCCTGATCAGAAGGCACCGGTCACCGCGCGCTTCGCGCTCGGCAGCGGCGACCGCTTCCAGACCGACTATCTTGCGCCGCTGCAGGCGGTCGCGCCCGGCACCAGCGTCCAGACCACCGCGCACCTGTTCGCCGGCGCGAAGGAAGTGAAGCTGATCGGCCGCTACAAGGATGCGCTCGGCGTGCCGCTGTTCGACCGCATCGTCTCGTGGGGCTGGTTCTGGTTCATCGCCCAGCCGATCTTCTTCCTCTTGGACTTCCTGTTCCACCTGCTGGGCAACTTCGGGCTGGCGATCATGGGGCTGACGCTCGTCATCCGCCTGATCCTGTTCCCGATCGCGGCCAAGCAGTTCAGCAGCATGGCCAAGATGAAGCTGGTCCAGCCGAAGCTGAAGGAGCTGCAGGAGCGCTACAAGGACGACAAGCCCAAGCTGCAGACCGAGACCATGGCGCTGTACAAGAAGGAGAAGGTCAATCCGGTCGCCGGCTGCCTGCCGGTCGTGATCCAGATCCCGATCTTCTTCGCGCTGTACAAGACGCTTCTGGTGTCGACCGAAATGCGCCACCAACCGTTCTTCGGCTGGATCAAGGACCTGTCGGTCGCCGACCCGCTGACGCCCGTCAACCTGTTCGGCCTGCTGCCGTTCACGCCGCCGGCGATGATCGGCATCGGCATCCTGCCGATCCTGCTCGGTCTGTCGATGTGGGCGCAGCAGAAGATGAACCCGCCGCCGGTCGACCCGGCGCAGAAGCAGATCTTCGCGCTGATGCCGTGGGTGCTGATGTTCATCATGGCCCCCTATGCGGCCGGGCTGGTCGTCTACTGGATCACCAACAACTGCCTGACGATGCTGCAACAGTGGGTGATGGCGCGGCGCAACCCGGCCCCGGCGACCCCGGCGGTCGCGGCGAAGTGAGCGGCACCGCCGGCGGACTCGCGTGAGCACCCCTTTCCCACGCCATGGTCATGCGGGCGCACGCCAGAATCCATGGTCGTGCCCGTCCCGGCTGGTCCTCCCGCTCGGCCGTGGATGCCGGCCGTCGCCAGCATGACGGCGGTCGACGAGGAGGCGGCGCGGCGCATCTTCGCCGGGCGCGTCGAGTTTTTGCTGTCCGCGCCGGAACTGCGCTTCCTGCCGGAGCCGGTCGCGCCGGAGATCGCCTTCGCCGGCCGGTCGAACGTCGGCAAGTCGTCGCTGCTCAACGCGTTGACCGGTCGCGCCGGCCTCGCGCGCGCTTCGAACACGCCGGGGCGGACGCAGGAGCTGAACGTCTTCGACGTCGGCGGCGGCGAGGCCGGGCCGCTCGCCTTTCGCCTCGTCGATATGCCCGGCTATGGATACGCCGAGGCACCCAAGGACCTCGTGCGGCGGTGGAAGGCGCTGGTCTTCGACTATCTGCGCGGGCGGGCGGCGCTGAAGCGTGTCCTGCTGCTGATCGACGCGCGCCACGGGGTGAAGCCGGTCGATGCTGAGATCATGGACCTGCTCGATAAGGCGGCGGTCAGCTACCAGGTCGTCCTGACCAAAGGCGACAAGATCAAGCCGACCGCGCTCGCCGCCACCGTCGCCGCCGTCGCCACGGTCGCGGCGAAACACCCCGCCGCCTACCCGCAGGTGCTGGCGACGAGCGCGGAGAAGGGCCACGGCATCCCCGATCTGCGCGCGGCGGTAGTGGCGGCGGCGAGCACTTAGATCGCCCCCGCCTGCCGACAGCGGGCATTGTGCAGCGGTACGGAGGGGCGGGCGAGCGAGACACCCTGCTTCCCGCAAGAAAAAGCTGTCCTACACGCCGCCGACGCGTCAGACTCGGCCAATGACGTTCGCCTGCCCTCACGACGCCGCCGCCCGCCCCTTGGCCGGCCTGCGGGAGGGAGGTCCGGGGGGTGCATAGCGCGACCTTTGTCAACTTTGGAATTAAGTTGCGCGTGCGACTCGGCGTCCGGCAAAGCGTCGGCGAAGACGGGGGAAGGGACCCATGAAGCTCATCATCGGCAACCGGACCTATTCGTCGTGGTCGCTGCGCGGCTGGCTGGCGTGCAAGGTGTCGGCGCTGCCGTTCGAGACCGAGGTCATCCCGATGGACTCGGCCGACTGGGTCTCGGGCAAGGCCAAGGGACTGCTGCCGGCGGGCAAGGTGCCGGTGCTCTACGACGGCGGCATCGTCGTCTGGGACAGCCTGGCGATCGTCGACTGGCTGGCCGACAAGGTGCGGACCGCGCGGATCAGCCGCGGCCACTTCTGGCCCGCCGACCTCGCCGCGCGGGCGCTGGCGCGGTCGATGTGCGCCGAGATGCACAGCGGCTTCACCGCGATGCGCGGCGAGTGCAGCATGAACCTGCAGCGCGACTATCCGGACTTCGTGCCGTCGGCGGAGGTGTGCGCCGACCTCGCCCGCGTCGAGGCGCTGTGGAACGCGGCGCGGGCCGGCTACCACGCCGTCGACGAGGGGCACGAGGGCCCGTTCCTGTTCGGCACCTTCAGCGCCGCCGACGTCATGTTCGCCCCCGTCTGCACGCGCATCAAGACCTATGGCCTGCCGGTCGGCGAGGTGGCGCAGGCCTATGTCGCCGAGGTCCTCGCCCACCCCTGGATGGTCGAGTGGACCGACGCGGCGCGGGCCGAGACATTCGACTTCACCCGACCGTACTTCGCCCACCTCGGCGACGGCGTGCCGGCGCGGTGAGCGGGATCGTGCCGTGGCTGCTGCTGGCGGTCGCCGCCGGCGCGGTGCTGCCGGTGCAGGCGGCGGTCAACGCGCGGCTGGGCGCGGCGCTCGGCGGGCCGCTGTGGGGGGCGTTCGTCTCGTTCCTGGTCGGCACGGTGGGACTGGGGCTGGTGCTGGCGCTACGGCGGAGCTGGCCGGTCGTCGGATCAGTGCCGGCGTGGGCGTGGTTCGGCGGGCTGCTGGGGGCCTTCTACGTCGGCGGCGTCACCGCGGCCGTGTCGCGGCTCGGCGGGGCGGTGCTCGTCGGGCTGATCGTCGCCGGGCAGATCGCCGCGGCGCTGGCGGTCGATGCCTCCGGGCTGCTGCCGGTGCAGCGCGCGGTCGGCTGGCAGGGCATAGCGGGCGCGCTGCTGATCGTCGCCGGGGTCGTCGTCGTGGCGCGGCGGTGATCGACCCGGTCGAGCTGGCCAAGGCGCTGATCGCCTGCCCGAGCGTCACGCCCGCCGACGCGGGCGCGCAGGACGTGCTGGCGGCGGCACTCGAAGGGATCGGCTTCACCGTCCACCGCCTGACCTTCGGCGCGCCGCCCGACGGGCCGGTCGCCAACCTGTTCGCCACCATCGGCAGCGGCAGCCCGCACTTCGCCTTCGCCGGGCACACCGACGTCGTCCCGCCGGGCGAGGGGTGGGACGCCTTCACCCCGCGCGTCGACGATGGCTGGCTGACCGGGCGGGGGGCGGCCGACATGAAGGGGGCGATCGCGGCGATGGCCGCGGCGGCGGAACGCGCCGTGACGCGCGGCTTCCGCGGGACGCTCAGCCTGGTGATCACGGGCGACGAGGAGGGGCCGGCGACCTTCGGCACCCCCCCGCTGCTCGCCTGGATGGAGGCGAACGGCCACGTCCCCGACCTCTGCCTCGTCGGCGAACCGACGAGCAGCGTCACCGTCGGCGACACGATCAAGATTGGGCGAAGGGGGTCGCTCAACGCTTGGATCACGGTGCGAGGTGTGCAGGGCCACGTCGCCTACCCGGCGCAGGCCGACAATCCGGTGACGCGGCTGGTGGCGATCCTCGCCGAGCTGAAGGGGTGCGTCCTCGATACGGGCAGCGCCGCCTTCCAGCCGTCGAACCTGGAGGTGACCGACATCGGCGTCGGCAACACGGCGACCAACGTCATCCCGGCGCAGGCCTCGGCACGGCTCAACATCCGCTTCAACGACCGTCAGCGCGGGGCCGACCTCGAGGCGTGGCTGCGCGCCACCGTCGCCGCCCATGCGCCCGACGCGACGGTCGAGGTGCGGATCACCGGCGAGGCGTTCCTGACCGACGGCGGCCCTCTCCCCGCGCTCGTCGCCGCGGCCGTGCGCGAGGTGACGGGCGTCGAGCCGGTGCTGTCGACCACCGGCGGCACGTCCGACGCCCGCTTCATCCGCCGCCTGTGCCCGGTGGTCGAGCTCGGCCTCGTCGGTGCGACGATGCACCAGGTTGGGGAGCAGGTGCGGGTAGACGACCTGGCGACGCTCACCGACATCTACGCCGCCGTCCTCGCCCGCGCCTCGACGACCTAAAGCGCGGCCGCCGTCTCGCGCACCGCGGCGTCGGCGAGCTTCCCCTCCCATCGCGCGACGACTGCGGCGGCAACCGCGTTGCCGATGATGTTGGTCGCGCTGCGGCCCATATCGAGGAAGTGGTCGACCGCGAGGATGAGGAGCAGCCCGGCCTCGGGGATGCCGTAGAAGGGCAGCGTCGCGGCGATGACGACCAGGCTCGCGCGCGGCACGGCGGCGATCCCCTTCGACGTGACCATCAGCAGCAGCAGCATCGACGCCTGCGCCGCGAACGACAGCTGGATGCCGTACGCCTGGGCGATGAACAGCGAGGCGAAGGCGCAGTACATCATCGATCCGACGAGGTTGAACGAATAGCCGAGCGGCAGGACGAAGCTGTCGATGCGGTTGGGGACGCCATAGGCCTCCAGCGCCTCCAACGTGCGCGGGAAGCTCGCCTCGGAGGAAGCGG
>JAFARM010000219.1 GCA_019245455.1 Sphingomonadaceae bacterium
GGTCCACTCTACCCGCTGTCGCTGGACGGGGGCAATGCGCGCCGCTATCGCGGGGGCCGAACCCCGTTCAGGAGACGACGCGATGACGATCAAGGTAGGCGACGCCGTGCCCAGCGCAACGCTGATCAAGGCGACCGACGCCGGGCCGCAGCCGATCTCGACCGAGGCGCTGTTCGCGGGCCGCACCGTCGCGCTGTTCTCGGTTCCCGGTGCCTTCACCCCGACCTGCTCGGCCAAGCACCTGCCGGGCTACATCTCGAACGCGGACGCGATCCGCGCCGCCGGCGTCGACGAGATCGTCTGCGTCAGTGTCAACGACGCCTTCGTCATGGGCGCGTGGGGCGAGAAGTCGGGCGCGGCCGGCAAGGTGACGATGCTCGCCGACGGCAACGCCGAATTCGTCACCGCGCTCGGGCTGACGATGGACGGGTCGAAGTTCGGCATGGGCACGCGCGGACAGCGCTTCTCGATGCTGGTCCGCGACGGCATCGTCGAGCAGCTGAACGTCGAGGACCCCGGCGCCTTCCAGGTGTCGTCGGCCGAGCACCTGATGGGGCAGCTGGGGTAGCGCCCCCGGGCGTGCGGGCGGGCGCGCGTCCGGTCGTTGCCCGCTGGTCGGACGGGCTTGCTCGTCCGATGTTCACCGGAGCGGTGACTTCCGCCGCAGAAGGTCGGGCGACGACGAGGGGGGCGCGTCGTCGGCTCGACCGGCAAGGCGGCGGCCGTCGTGTAAGCGGCGCACGCGGGAGCCGACCGCGCGGGCGGGTCAGCGCGACCCCCATACCCGTCATCCCCGCGAAAGCGGGGACCCATCCCCCGAAGCCCGACCCGATGCGACCTGCGCCATCGCCTCACACCGAATGGTAGGAGATGGGTCCCCGCGTTCGCGGGGATGACGGCGTCTGTACGCATCTCCCTCCCCCCACGTGAGCGAAGCGAACGTGAGACGCGGAGAGGGTCGGGGTGGGAGAACTCGGCCCCGGCCTCACCCGCCCCCACAGCCCTCCCCGCTCTCTGGCGCGTCGCGCCTGGCGGAGAGCAACCCTACCGCCCTCAGGGCCGGTATTCGAGCGGCAGCGTGTCGTGGCGCAGGTCGCGGTAGCGGTCGCGGAGTTCGGTCTGGCGGTTGGCGAGCGGCTGCGGCACGCCGTCGATCAGGACGGCGACGGGGGCGCTCGTCACTTCAAGCGGGTCGCCGTCCCAGACGACGAGGTCGGCGCGCTTGCCGGGCGCGATTACGCCGGTGTCGGCCATGCCGAAGATCTCCGCCGGGTTCTTCGTGATGAGGCTCAGCGCCTGATCGCGCGTGACGCCGACGCCGCTCGGCAGCCGCCCCTGCGCGACGAGGTTGCCGGCGAACTGGGTGACGTTGCGCGGCTGGTTGGTCGATTCGCCGCCGCTGGTGCCGAGCCCGACGACGACGCCGGCGGCCAGCATCCGCCCGACGTTCGACCGCGTCGATGCCAGCGTTTCGAAGGCGTCGGGCAGGTCGTCGATCGCGCTGGTGATGACCGGCACGTGCGCCGCGGCGATGCGGTCGGCGACCGTCCAGCCTTCGCGGGCGCCGAACAGGACGAGCCGCAGCCGCGGGAAGTCGGCCTTCAGCGCGAGCACGCTGAGGATGTCGCTCGCTCGCTCGGCGTGGACGACGAGCGGCTGCCGGCCCTCGACCACCGGCACCAGCGCCTCGGTGTCGGCGCGCGGGTAGATGTTCTCGCGGTTGCCTTCGCGCCCCCGCCCGCTGGCGAAGCGCTGCGCCTCGGCAAGCGCGTTCCGGAACAGCGCGAACGACGCCGTGCGGCTGCCGCCGGCGTTCTCCGCTCCCGCCTCGCCGAGTTCGACCAGCTGGAAGGCGCGGCCGCGGGTGACGATGTCCTGCCCGTCGGCGAGGCGGATCAGCGCCCCCTGGCCGGCGAAGATGTCGCGCGCCGCCGACGGCGCGACGACGGCACGCGTGACACCGCTGGTGCGCGCGACGGCAATCTCGCTGTCGCGCGGGTTGAGCGCGGGCACGACGTCGAGCGAGGCCGAGAAGGGCGATTTCTTCGCCGCCGTGTCGTTGGCCTGGCCGACGCCCTCGATCTCGTCCAATCCAAGGTCGCTCATGCCGACGACGAGGCCAGGCGTGACGGTGCGCCCGGTGCCGTCGATCACCGTCGCGCCGGCGGGGGCGGGGCCGCTGCCGACGCTGCGGATGCGGCCACCGTCGACGACGACGGTCGCGCCCTCGATCGTCGTGCCGGCCCCGGTCATGACGTTGGCGTTGGTGATGGCGATCGGGGCGGCGGCAAGGGGGGCGGCGATCAGGGCCGCGCCCGCCAACCGTGTTATTCCCGCGAAAGCGGGAATCCATCGCCTGAGGCCAATCGCACGGGCACCGGGCGCGACGCCGCCAACCCACATCGCCGTCATCCCCGCGAACGCGGGGACCCATCTCGCGAAGTTTGCCATGCCGAACCCGCCCGTGTCGTCACGCCTCGAACCGCCGGAGATGGGTCCCCGCGGTCGCGGGGATGACGGCGTTTGGAAAGCGCGGCGCTTCACTTGACGTCTCCCGCGCCCGGCTGGCCCAGCTCGAAATCGGTGCGCGGTCGCCGCCGCGGGTCGGCGGCGTCGTACATCAGCGCGCCGTCGATCCAGACGTTGACGGGGCGCGAATAGACGCTGAAGGGATCACCGTTCCACAGCACGACGTCGGCCATCTTGCCGGGCTCGAGGCTGCCGGTCGCCTTGTCGATCTGCAGCGCCTTGGCCGGGTTGATCGTCATCCACTCGACCGCGACCTCGGGCGGGACGACGATGCCGGCGCGGCGGCCGGCGGCCATCGCCTTCGCCACCTCCTGGTTCAGCCGCTGCGTGCCGTTGGCGTCGTCGCTGTGGATCATCGCGCACGCCCCGGCATTGTGGACCAGCGCGATATTCTCGCGGATGCCGTCGTAGCTTTCCAGCTTGAACCCCCACCAGTCGGCCCACATCGCCGAGCAGATGTTCTCGGCCTTCAGGAGGTCGGCGATCTTGTAGCTTTCGACCGCGTGGTGGAAGGCGCTGACGTGATAGCCGAACTCCTTCGACATGGCGATGACGTTGGCCATCTCGTCGGCGCGGTAGCAGTGGTTCTGGACCAGGATATCGCCGTTCAAGACGCCCATCAGCGTGTCGTTGACCAGCTCGCGGCGCGGCGCGTCGCCGGGCCTGGCGGTGCCGGCCTTGGCCTTGCGGGTATAGTCGTCCCACTTGCGCTTGTAGGCGACGGCGTCGGACCACGCCTGGCGGTCGACGGCGATGTTGCCCATCCGCGTCGCGGGCGAGCTGCCGCGGCTGCCGTAGACGCGCTTGGGGTTCTCGCCGCACGCCATCTTCAGGCTCGGCTTGGCGCCGGGGAACTTCATGTCCTGCGCCGTGCGGCCGAGCACGTTCTTGACCGTCACGCCGCGCCCGCCGAACAGGTTCGCCGAGCCGGGCAGGATGTGCATCGTCGTCACGCCGCCGGCCAACGCCCGGGCGAAGCCGGCGTCCTGCGGCCAGATCGAATGCTCGGCCCAGACGTCGGCGGTGTTCGGCCGCGTCGCCTCGTTGCCGTCGCTGACCGCCTGCACCTGCGGGCTCGGGTAGTCGCCGAGGTGGCTGTGGATGTCGATAATGCCGGGTGTCACGTACTTGCCGGCGGCGTCGATGACGGTCGCGCCCGCGGGAATGGCGACGGTCGCGCCGACCTCGGCGACCTTGCCGTTCTCCAGCCGGACCATGCCGGGCGCGAACTTGTGGCCGGCACCGTCGTACACCGTCGCGCCCCGGATCACCGTCGTCACGCCGGGGTAGGGCCTGTAGGTCGACGGGTAGGGGTCGGCCGGGATGCTGACGACCTCGACGGGTGCTGCGGGCTTGTCGGCGGCGGTGTGCACCGGCGGCTTCTGCGCGCACGCGGCGAGCACGGCGCAGACAAGAAGGGAGAC
>JAFARM010000104.1 GCA_019245455.1 Sphingomonadaceae bacterium
GCCAAGGCGCGAGGTGTAGAGCTTGAGCATGAACGGCAGCATCGCCGACCCCTCAGCGAAGTGCAGCCACTCGAGATAGTCGTCGTACAGCGGCCCGTCGGCCGCCGGCATCAGGTGCGGGCCATAGGTGCGGATCAGGTATTCGACGATCGCGCCCGATTCGACGATCCGCCGGCCGCCGTCCTCGATCACCGGCGACTTGCCGAGCGGGTGGACTGCCTTCAGCTCGGGCGGGGCGAGGTTGGTCGTCGTGTCGCGCGTGTAGAACTTGATGTCGTAGCCAACCCCAAGCTCCTCCAGCAGCCACAGGATGCGCTGCGACCGCGAGTTGTTGAGGTGGTGGACGGTGATCATGGCAGCGGCTCCGATGACGCGGACGAGCGGACAGGGTAGGCGGGCGGTATGATACCCGTCACCCCCGAAATCGCGATTGGCGAGGACGAGCTGGTCGAGACCTTCATCCGCGCCGGCGGCCCGGGCGGGCAGAACGTCAACAAGGTCAGCAGCGCGGTCCAGCTGCGCTTCGACGTCCGCCGCTCGCCGAGCCTGCCCGATGCCGTCGCGGTGCGGCTGATGAAGCTGGCGGGCAGCCGGCTGACGCAGGACGGGGTGATCGTGCTCACCGCCCAGCGCTTCCGCGAGCAGGAGCGCAACCGCGCCGACGCCCGCGCCCGGCTGGTGGCGCTGATCGCCGCGGCGGCGGTGCCTCCGGTCAAGCGCCGGCTCTCGCGCCCGACGGCGGCGGCAAAGGCCCGGCGCTTGACGGGCAAGGCCGTGCGGGCAAAGGTGAAAGCGGCACGCGGACGGGTAAATGCCGACGAATGACCGCGGCCGAGTGAACCATTTCGTTTCAGCCCCGTTGGGGCGGACGCGGGCCTGACGCCAGGGTCGGGCCGGTTCGGCTTCATCCGCAAAGGAGAGACATCATGGCGATCAACAGCGATACGGTCGAGGGCGCGCTGAACGAGTTCGGCGGCAAGGCCAAGGGCGCGGTCGGGGACGTCACCGGCGACACCAAGACCCAGGCGTCGGGCGCGTTCGACGAGACCAAGGGCCAGGCGCAGCAGGTGTTTGGCGACGCCAAGGCCAAGGTGCAGGACGCCTACAGCAAGGCCAAGGACGCAGTGAACGACTGGGCCGACAACGCCCCGGACTACGTCCAGAAGGCGCGCGAGCAGGGCCGTCAATATGCCGAGAAGATCGCGCCGGCGGTGCGTGACACGGTTCAGGAGCAGCCGATCGCGACGCTGGTCGGTGGTATCGCCGTCGGCGTCCTCATCGGCTGGCTGATCAGCGGCCGTCGCTAAACGGTCGCGACGCGACTAAGGCGGGCCGGGTCGGCGACGACCCGGCCCGTTCTCGTATCTAGCGCAGGCTGTCGGGCACCTTGCCGCCATTGGCGGCGAGCTGGGCCATGACCGCCTTGTGGAGCGCGATGTTCTCCTCGGCGGTGCCGTCGGCGCCGACATGGACGTTGAGTTCGTCCGCCAGATCCTTGCGGGCGCCAAGGCTCGAATCGAGGTCGAGCAGCTTCAGCAGGTCGATGATCGACGTCTGCCAGTTGCCGCCGCCGCCGTGCTCCGCCGCCATCGCCGTCAGCACCGCCTCGACATCGACCGGCGCTTGCGTCGCTGCCGTGGTAGGTACCTGTGGGGCCGACGGTGCGGCTGCAGGCGCGGCCTGGGCCGGTGCCGCAGGCTTCGCCGCCGCCGCTGCTGGGTGATGGAAGATCTTGTCCATGATCCGACCGAACAGGCTCATCGTCGTCACTCCACGTCGCGCGGAAGGAGTCGCGCGGACGAGGTAACTATCGCGCGTTCATGTCGGTTGCGGTAAGGGCGGCAGCGATGTCCGTCCGAACACCGATTTTCCATGGCTGAGCGCGCGGTCTTCCACGATCCGAGTGGCCGCCGCCGCCGCCGCTTCGGGATCGCCGTCACCGCGTTCGTCCTGCTGATCTGCTCGGCGATCGGGCTGTTCGTCACCTCGATCGTATCGACCTCGGCGGGGACGCCGCTGCCTTTCACCGTCGAGCGGCCGCCGGTGCGCGACCTTGGTCAGCTCGCCCACGACACCCGCCGCGAGGTCAGCCACGCCCTGCGCCGCGCCTGGTGGCTGGCGCGGCCCGCACCGAAGGCGGGTGCGCCGCTCGCCGTCGGCTTCCACGCGCCTTGGGACGATGCCAGCGCCGCCAGCCTGGAGCGGCATATAGGCGACCTCGACTGGCTGGTGCCGGCGTGGGTTTCGGTCACGGGTCCCGATCACATCGTCACCCGCTTCCCCGACCTGCGCGGACGGCGGATCATCGCTGCCGCCAGCGCGCGGCCGCGCATCGTGCCGATGGTGCAGAACGCCATTCAGGGCGAATGGGACGGGGAGGGCATGGCGCGCCTGCTCGCCAGCCCGGCGCAGCGCAAGCGCCTGCTCGACAACCTCGAGGGTGGGTTCGCCGCCGACAAACTGGGCGTCGAAGGCATCTTCTTCGATTTCGAAAGCCTGCCGGCGTCGGCGCACGGCAATTATCTCGCCTTCCTGCGCGAGGCGCACGTCCGCTGCGCCCGGCGCGGGTGGAAGCTCACCGTCGCCGTGCCGGTCGGCGACACCGACTGGAACCTGCGCGCCTATGCCGCCGCGGTCGATCGCCTGTTCCTCATGGTCTATGACGAGAACGACCCCGACCATGGCGCGGGGCCGATCGCGTCGCAGCCGTGGTTCGTCCAGACGGTTCAGCACGACACGCGCGGGCTGCCGCCGGAGAAGGTGGTCGTCGCGCTCGGCAGCTATGCCTACGACTGGTCGAAGTCGGGGACCGATTCGACCTCCGTCGAGCAGGCGCTGCTGACCGCACACGAATCGAGCGTGCTGCCGCGCTTCGACACCGCGGCCGGCAACTGGACCTTCCGCTACGACGGCGGCGGCGAGCCGCACACCGTCTGGCTGCTCGACGCGATCAGCGTCCACAACCAGATGCAGGCGGTTCGCGCCCTTGGCATCAACGCCTTCGCCTTGTGGCGGCTGGGGACCGAGGATCCGACGGTGTGGAAGATCTTCGGCCGCAGCCATCCCGGTCCCGTCCCGCCATCGGCGCTGACGGCGATGCCGGCGGGGACCAACGTCGACATCGAGGGCGCGGGCGAAATCCTCCACGTCGGCGCGACACCGGTGCCCGGGCGGCGGACGGTTACCGTCGATCCGCACGGCCTTGTCGTCGATTCGCGGTTCCTCCAGCTGCCGCTGCCCTACGCCATCGAACGTGCGGGGTACCGTCCTGGCCTCGTCGCCCTCACCTTCGACGACGGGCCGGACCCGACGTATACGCCGCAGATCCTCGACATCCTCAAGGCCAAGCACGTGCCGGCGACGTTCTTCGTCATCGGCGAGAACGTCCTGCCCGAGCGCGGCATCCTCCGGCGCGAGATCGCCGAGGGGCACGAGGTCGGCAATCATACTTATACGCACCCGAATCTCGGCGAGGCGACGGCGCGGACCACGCGGTTGGAACTCAACGCCAACCAGCGGTTGTTCGGGGCGTTCACCGGCCGCGCGATGAAGCTGTTCCGCGCGCCCTATTTCGGCGACGCCGAGCCGACGACGGCCGACGAGATCGACCCCGTCACCGTGGCGCAGGCGCTCGGCTATCTGACCGTCGGGCTTCACGTCGATCCTGCGGACTGGCGGCGTCCGGGGGTTGCCGCGATCGTCCAGTCGACGATCGACGGCGTCGAGGACGCGACGCTCGAACGCAGCGGCAACGTCGTCCTGCTCCACGACGGCGGCGGCAATCGGACGCAGACCATCGCCGCGCTGCCGATCCTGATCGATGAGCTGCGCGCCCGGGGCTATCGCTTCGTGCCCGCGAGCGCGCTGATCGGCCTGACGCCGGCGCAGGCGATGCCGGCACTGTCGCCCGACGAGCTCGCCGCGTCGAAGACCGATCTTGCTTTGTTCGACCTGATCGACATCGTCATCGTCGGGTTGAGGTGGCTGTTCGCCATCGCCATCACGCTCGGCATCGGCCGCGCGCTGGTGCTCTCGGCGCTGGCGCTGTGGCAGGCGCGACGCGAGGCGGCGATCGCTCGGCCGTCGATCGACCCCGACCGCTTCGTCTCGGTGCTGATTCCGGCCTTCAACGAGGCGCGCGTCATCGAGGCGTCGGTGCGGCGCGTTCTCGCCAGCCGGGACGTGCGGCTCGAGGTCATCGTCTGCGACGACGGCTCGAAGGACGCGACGAGCGAGATCGTCCGCACTGCCTTCGCCGACGATCCCCGCGTCCGCCTGCTGACGCTCGTCAACGGCGGCAAGGCGCGGGCGCTCAACGAGGGGCTGAAGCTGGCCACCGGCGAAATCGTCGTCGCGCTCGACGCCGATACGCAGTTCGAGCCGACGACGATCGCCCGGCTGGCGCGCTGGTTCGTCGATCCGGCGGTCGGCGCGGTCGCGGGCAACGCCAAGGTCGGCAACCGCGTCAATCTCGTCACGCGCTGGCAGGCGCTGGAATATGTCACGGCGCAGAACCTCGAACGGCGCGCGCTGGCGCGGCTCGATGCGATGACGGTGGTCCCTGGCGCGGTTGGCGCGTGGCGGGCGGCGACGATCCGCGAGGTCGGCGGCTACCCGCCTGATACGCTCGCCGAGGACCAGGACCTGACGATCGCCATCCAGCGCGCCGGCTGGCAGGTGCGCTACGACCAGGACGCGGTCGCCTGGACCGAAGCGCCCGAGAGCTTCCCGGCGCTTGCCCGCCAGCGCTTCCGCTGGGCGTTCGGCACGTTGCAGTGCCTGTGGAAGCACCGTGCCGTCCTCGCCACCGGCCGCCCGCGGGGTCTTGCACGCATCGGCCTGCCGCAGGCGATCGTCTTCCAGGTGCTGTTCGCCGCCGTGTCGCCGGTCATCGACCTCGCGCTGATCGCCAGCATGGTCGCAACCGTGCTCGCGGTTCAGGCGCACGGCTGGGCGGCGACGCAGCACGACGTCGTCCGCATGGGGGCGTACTGGCTGGCGTTCGGCGCGATCGACCTGTTGTCGGGCTTCGTCGCCTTCGGGCTCGAGGCCAACGAGAAGTGGCGGCTGCTGTGGCTGATGCTGCCGCAACGCTTCGGCTACCGGCAGATCATGTACTACGTCGTCATCCGCGCCATCACCTCGGCGCTGCGCGGACCGAGCGTCGGCTGGGGCAAGCTCGAGCGCTCGGGCCGCGTCGCCGCGATCAGGCCAGCCGAGTAGCCGCGAGCGGACGGCGGAGCCCCGCGCCGACCAGCGCGAAGCCGACCGTCAGCAACGCCCAGCTCGCCGGCTCGGGGATCGTCGTGTCGCTATGCACGCCGCCGACGCGGTCGAGCGTCAGGTCGTCAATCGCCAACTGCGTACCATAGCCGCTGTCATAGCCATCGTGGTGGACGCCGCCGAAGCTGACGATCTGCACGCGGTCGACGGCGGCGTGGTTGAACACGGCGAGGAGCGGGCCAGTGGTATCGAGGATGAAGTTCTGGGTATAGGCGATGGCCCCCTTCAGCGAGCCGATGACGTTGACCGTCAGCCCGTCGTTCCATGCCGCCGTCAGATCGGCGCTCGTCAAGCTGAATGCGGTCGCGCTGGCAATGACGGCGGAGTAGCCGTTGCCGTTATAGGCGACGTTCTCACGACTGATGACGCCGTTGGCATAGCCCGAAGGCACGAAGGTACGCGCATCGAGGGCGTAGAAGTTGGTGAAACTGAAGCCCGCATAGCTGGCGAATGCCTCCCCCGGCGACAGGTCGTCGAAGTTGAGCGTGATCGCCTGCGCCGGCATGGCGACGAGCGCGGCGACGGCAGCAGCAATGGCCAGACGTGGCGTCATGATCGATCCCCTTCATCGCCGTCGGTCGCAGCCGACAGGCAGCAAGAGGAGGAACGGCGGCGCGGCGCGAAGCTTTAGGAGCGCGACCAGGCCGTTCAGTCGAAGTCGATGTCGCCGCTCGCCGGCGCGGCAAAATAGGCGTCGAGGTCGGCGTCGTCGACCTCGGCGAGCGTCGGCGGCGACCACTCTGGTGCCTTGTCCTTGTCGATCAGCAGCGCGCGGATGCCCTCGTAGAAGTCGTGGCCGGTGCGGATGCGGCTGACGACGCGGTATTCGGTGCGGAGCGCACTCTCGATCGTCCCGCCGGCGGCGGCGCGGATCGCGCGCAGGCTGAGCTTGAGGCTGGTCGGCGACATGGCGCGCAGCGTCGCCGCCTGCGCCCGCGCCCAGTCGTCGCCGTCGGCGAGGCTCGCCACGATCGCCTCGACGCTGTCGTGGGCGAAGTGGAAGTCGATCGCGTCGCGCAGCGCGGCGAGGGGGGCTTCGCCGGGGTCGGTGTCGAGCGTCGCCAGCACCTGCTCGACCGGATCGTCGCCGCCCAGCAGCTCGCGCAGCAGCGGCAGGCGCTCGACAGGGACGACGTGCGTGGCGATGCCGGCGTAGAGGCAGTCCGCCGCCTTCAGCCGGGCCCCCGTCAGGCCGAGCCAGGTGCCGATCTGCCCCGGCAGCTTCGCCAGCGCGTGCGTCCCGCCGACGTCGGGGATCATGCCGATCGCGGTTTCGGGCATGGCGAACAGCGTACGCTCGGTGGCGACGCGGTAGCGGCCATGGATCGACAGGCCGACGCCGCCGCCCATCGTCACGCCGTCGAGGATCGCGACATAGGGATCGGGGTAGCGCGCGATCGTCTGGTTCATCCGATACTCGTCGCGGAAGAACCCCTCCCAGCCCTCCGGTCCGGCGCGGCCGGCGGCGTGCATCGCCACAACGTCGCCACCGGCGCAGAAGGCGCGCTCGCCGGCACCCTCAATCACCACGCGGTCGACGGCCGTGTCGCCGATACTGTCGTACAGCGCGCGCTGGACCGTGTTCGCCATGTCGTGCGTCAGCGCGTTCAGCGCCGCCGGGCGGTTGAGCGTCAGCCACAAAGCGCGGCCGCGCCGCTCGATCAGGACCGGGGCGGACGGCGCGTCGTCGCGGGTCATGGTCGCTCCACGAAATTGCCGGGGCCGTCGAGCGGCGTCGGCAGGGCGGTCGTCGACAGGCGGGCGAGAAGGGTGCCGGCGTCGTCGCGCAGGTCTGCCTCCATGAAGGCAATCCGCTGGCCGAGCTTGACGCAGCGTCCCTCGGCGAACAGCGGCGCGCCGATCCGGGCGACGCCGAAGAAGCTGGTCTTCAGCTCGATCGTCGGCACGACGATCCGCTGCCCTGCCTTGACCACCGCCGCCAGCGCCGCGGCGTCGTCGAGCATGGCCACGACGAAGCCGCCCTGGACGTTACCCATCGGGTTGGCGAACTCCGCCTTGGGCTCAAAACGGAGGCGAACTGTGCCGGCAGCCTGATCGACGGCGACGACGCTCATGCCAAGCAGCGCCGAGGTCGGCGGAACGCGGCGGTTGATCCGCTCGGCAAGCTCGGCGTCAGTCAGCGACATTGGTTCACAACGTCTCGATGGTGTCGAGGCCGAAGCTGTGCAGGGCAGGGGCGAGCGCGTCAACCGCTGCGCCGCCGCGGGTGAACACGGCCCGGCCCTGCGGGGGAACGGAGGCCGCGGCCGTGTCCGACAACAGATACGCAACGCGGCGCGCGATCCCCTGCGCCCCATCGACGAAGGCAAGCGGACGCGGTGCGGCGGCGGCCAGCTCGTCGGCGAGGAGCGGGAAGTGGGTGCAGGCGAGGACGACGGTGTCGATGCGTCCGCCGTCCGGGTGGCCGAGCAGCCCGGCGAGCTCGCCGGCAACCGCCGCGCCGTCGACCGTCGCACCGCGCAGCTTGGCCTCGGCCAGTTCGACCAGCCGCGCCGAGCCGTGGCGGATGACGGTGCAGTCCGCGGCGAACTCGGCGGCGAGGCGATCGACATAGGGCTGGCGCACGGTCGCTTCGGTCCCGAGCACGCCGATGACGCGGCTGACGCTGCGCTCGGCCGCGAGCTTAATCGCCGGCACCGTGCCGACCACCGGCACGTCCAATGCCGCGCGGACGCTCGCCAGCGCGATCGTCGAGGCGGTGTTGCAGGCGATGACGGCCATCGCCGGCCGGTACCGCTCGACGAGCCGCCCGAGCAGTGCCGGCACCCGCGCGCCGATCTCGCCCTCGCTCTTGGTGCCGTACGGGAAGCCCGCGTTATCGGCGGCATAGACCAGCGGCAGGTCGGGCCGGCGCTCGCGCACGCGGGCGAGCACCGACAGGCCGCCGACGCCGGAGTCGAACAGGAGGATCGGCTTCACCTCGGCGCTGCTAACCGCCGACGGCGCGACAGGCAATCTCGCCAGGCGCGCCCAATGCTGTAGTGTCGCGCCGGTGAACGAAGGCGGGAAGCCGAGATCGTGGCCGACACGGGCAGAACAGCGCCTGCGGCTGGGCGCGCGCGTCGCCTGGCTGACCGCGCTCGCCGTGCCGCACATCGCGCTGCACTTCGCCTGGCGGCTCGCCGGGCGGCCGTCGCCGTGGCCACGGGCCTTCCTGCGCGCTGCCGCCCGCGCCTGCGGGGTGCACGTCACCATTGTCGGCGCGCCGCTGACGCGCGACGTGTTCTTCGTGGCCAACCATCTGTCGTGGGTCGACATCCCGATCCTGGGCGGGGCGGTCGAGACGGTCTTCGTCGCCCAGGACAAGATCGAGGACTGGCCGCTGATCGGCTGGCTGGCGACGCTCAACGACACCGTATTCGTCTCGCGCACCGACCGCGCCGGCGTCGCCGGGCAGATCGCGCTGGTCCGCGATGCCATCGCCGACGCGCGCCCCGTGACGCTGTTCCCCGAAGGGACGACGACGGATGGCCGCAGCCTGCTGCCGTTCAAGCCGTCGCTGTTCGCCGCCCTCGACCCGCCGCCGCGGCCGCTGATGATCCAGCCGGTCGTGCTGGCGTTCGACGATGCGGGGTCGTCGCTCGCCTGGATCGGCGTCGAGGGCGGGGGCGACAACGCCTTCCGCGTGCTCAGCCGGCGCGGGACCTTTCACGTCACGGTACACTTCCTAAGGCCGTTCGACCCGGCGCCGCTCGACCGCAAGGGCATCGCCGCCGAGGCGCGCCGCCGCATCGCCGAGGGGCTGTCGCGGGTCAACGGAACCCCTTGCCGCTGAAAGCGCATGGCGGCCGCGGTTCAGCCATGGTACAGCTTCGGCGACACGGAGGTTGCGATGCGTATCCTGCCGGCCCTCGTCCTGTTCGCCGCCGCGCCGGCCTATGCCGGCACGCTCGGAACCATCAACTTCTACGGCACGGTGCTGACCCACAACGGGGTTCCGGTCGCCCCGGTCCCGTGGAGCGTCGAGGGCAGCATCACCTTGAACGACCAGGGGTATCCGACGCAGCCGCCGCCGATCCCCGACGACTATACCGGCACCGTGCGCTTCACCGACGCCTTCGCCGATCCGGGCGACGCCGGCTTCTCCTACGCCATCGCCGGGGCGTTCGGCGGCGATTTCACCGACAGCAACCCGTATCACTTCGCGACCGTCGTGCTGAACGCCGGCGCGCTGGTCAGCTTCTCCCTGGTTACCGACGGCGACGGCGATACTTTCACGCTGACGCAGAACAGCTTCGATCACGAGCTGGACGGCGGCGGCAGCGATTTCGGCACGTGGCGGCTCGATGCGAGCACCATCCCCGAGCCCGCCACCTGGGGGCTGCTGCTCGCCGGCATGGCCGCCACCGGCATCGCGCAGCGGCGGACGCGGTCGGCGGAGGCGTGACAGCCCGGCTCCGGGCGATTAATCCGGGGGCATGACCGCCTATCCCGCCCTCCGCCTCCGCCGCAGCCGTGCCCACGCCTGGTCGCGGGCGATGGTCGCCGAGACGGTGCTGACCCCCGCCG
>JAFARM010000127.1 GCA_019245455.1 Sphingomonadaceae bacterium
ATCGCCAGGCGGACGAGGGCGGCGCGCGCGGGTTCGCTCAGCTCGCCGACCGATCCCGCCGGGAAGCCCGCCGGCGGCACCGGGCAGCGCGTCAGCTCGGCCGGGGCAACGTCCTTGACCGTGACCACCACCGGCGGCGGCGGCGGCGCGGCGACGATCCTAGTCCGCGTGCAGCCCGGCAGCGTCGTTGACAGCGCCAAACCAAGCGCCGTCGACATGAGTACCCGTGACGTGCGCATTGGCTGCCTCCATCCTCTTTGCTGCCGCGGCCGCGGCGCTGGCGGCATCGCGCGCCGCGGCGCTGTCCGACGTCGTGCGGCTGACGTGATCGGCCATCGCTTGCGCCAGCGCCCTGGCCGAGCCGCTGGCGGTGTCCAGCTCCTCCCGGTCGAGCGCGGCGATGCGCGCGGCGCACAGCTGCCCGGGCTTGCTGCCCTTGACCTCGGGGGTCAGCCAGCGCGCGTCGGCCGCGGCGCAGGCGACGCCGACCCAGGCGCTGAAGCGGTCGCGCTCGGCTTCGACCTCGTGGAAGCGGACCCACAGGTAGCCGCCGCCGATCGCCAGGACCAGCAGCGTCAGGAAGGTGCGGCGCAGGTGCAGCCAATCGGCGACCTTGCACAGGATCACGGGCATGGAGGGCCTCCGCGGTAGATGGCGGCCTCGGCCGCGCGGCGCGTGACGAGGCCGGGTTCGACGACGAGCTTGCCGTCGACATGGGCATGGACCCAGGTGCCGAAGTCGGCGGCGGCGGCCGCGTAGAAGCCGGCGCGGTGGTGGGCGAGCAGGTGGGAGCCGGCGAGCGCATCGACGCCGACGTTCCAGGCGAAGGCGACGAGCGCGTCGAACTGGCCCTGCGTCGTCGCCGCCGACCCGATCAGCCGGTCGACCTTCGCCTGCACCTCGGCGAGGCGGGCGGCGAAGCGAACGCTGCACTGCCACGCCGTCCACGTCGTGCCGCGGACGATGTCGGGGCCGGTAAGACCCCAGGCGATGGTCCACTTGCCCGCCGGGCAGAGGTAGGCGACGAGCGCCGGCGATCCGTGCGGCAGCAGGCGGCCGTCGGGGCCGCGGCCGGTTTCCCAGCCCTTCAGCGCGCCGACGAGCGCGGGGGTGACGCGGCGGCCGGGCACGGGCATCACCGGCCGGTCCAGCGCGCGACGAGCTGGTCGACGTAGCCGGGGATATGGCCGACCGCGGCCGAGCAGCTGGCGACGAGCTTGGGCGCGATCTCGAAGGCCATCATCGCCAGAACGAAGCCGACCGCCTGGCCGACGAACGGCGACCAGCCGAGCCACGCCGTCAGCCCGAGCGTGACGTAGTAGGAGACGCAGATCCCGGTGACCCACTGGACGAGGCGCTGCCGCCAGCTGAGGCCCGGCTTCCACGCCTGGCCGACGGCGCTGCCGAGCGCGGCGGGGACGAGCGCGGCGACCGCCTCGCGCAGCGCGCCGAGCGCGGCGGCCTGGACATCATGCGGCGGCGGCACGGGCATGGCACTCAATCCCACAGGTTGACGAGCGCGCGCGGCGGCGGCGCGATCGGGGTCTCGGGTACGGCGACGGCCGTCCCGTCAGGCAGCCACGGCCCGAGGTCGGCGAGGCCGGGATTGGCGTCGAGCGTCGCCTCGACCGTGCCGCCGCGTCCGGTCAGCCGCCACAGCATGGCGTCGAGCGTCTCGGACCGCCGCGCGCGCGGGATCAGGCTGCCGGGCGTCGGCTCGTCGGGGAAAGCCTCGCGCGTGTAGAGCTCGGCGACGATGAACGGCCGCGCGGCGACGGCGACGCCGAACAGCTTGCCGATGACGAGGTCGGCGGTCGTGGCCGGCGCGCCCACGGCGGCGGCGAAGACGGGGACGTGGGTGTCGAGCGCGGCCTCGATCGCGTCGACCAGCGCCACCGCGGCGGCGAAGCGTACGCCGGTCGCCAGACGCGCGGCTGCCTCGGCATCGCCGCCGGCGGCGGCCGCGAGCTGGACGCCGATCTGAAGCGCGGCGGTGATCGCCGCGGCCGCCGAGGCGGCGGCGCTCGCCGGGAAAGCGGTCGCGAGGTCGGCGGCGACCGTCGCCTGCGCCGTGGCGGCGGCGGCGAACTGCGTTTCGATCGACAGCGTGGCGGAAGCCGTGGGGGCAGCCGTCGCCGCAGCGGCGAAACCGGCCGCGCGCGCGAGGTCGGCGGTCATCGCCGGCGATGCGGTCGCGGCGGCGGCGAGCAGGCGGGCGACGGCGAGACCGGCGGCAAGGCCGGGCTGCAGCGTCGGCGCGGCGGCGAGCTCGATCGCGGTCGCCAGCGTCGCGGTTGCCGCAGGGGATGCGCTGGCGGCGGCGCCGATGTTCGCCGCGCCGCCGGCGACGTGCGCGTCGACGCTCGCGCCGAAGCGGATCGCCCAGGGACTGAGCTGGCGCGCGGTATCGCCGTCGACCGCGGCCGCGACGGCGATCGATCCCGACGCGGTCAGGCCGTGCGCGACGCCGGCGGCGACCGCGTCGCCGACCTGGAGGGCGGCGACGATCGAGGCCGCGCGCGCGGTCATGACGTTGACGGCGTAACTGGTGGAGATCAAGCCGGCGGCGACGAGCGGGACGCCGACGGCGGCATCGACCGCGCCGGCGACGCCGAGCGCGCCGCCGGCACCGAGCGCCAGATCGACGCCGGCCGCGACGGTGCCGGTGACGGCGAGGGCACCGCCGGCGGTGATCCCGGCGCTGCCGAAGCTGACGGTGCCGCCGAGCGCCATCGCGCCGGTGGCGGTAAGCCCGACGAGCCGGCCGGCAGCGACGCCGTCGCCGACGACGAGCGCGCCGGGCGCGGCGAGGGCGAGCAGGGCGCCGGCGGCGACCGCGTCGCCGGTCGCCAGGCTGGCGCTGATCGACACGCCGCGCAGCACGCCGCCGCCGGGCGAGCCCGCGACGCCGAACCCGCCGCCACCGACGGTCGCGCCGGCATAGACGCCGACGACCGGCGCGCCGGTGACGGCAAGGCTGCCCGACAGGCTGATCCCGGTCGCTGGTGGCGCGCCCTCGATCGCGCCGGCAGCGAAGGGGACGGCGCGGGCGACGCCGGCCGAATCGACATCGACGTTGGCCGATTTCGCGCGGCCGAGGATCAGCGTGCCGGGGTAGGTGGACACGGGCTTGTAGTTGCCCCCCCCGGTGCCGTCCGGCGTCGCCTGGAAGTTCTGCTTGGACGCAGTCCCGCTCTTGTCGAGGGTGAAGACATAGTTCGACGGCTGCGCGGTCGCCGACAGCTGCGGCGTGCCGTCGAGCGCCAGCTGGGTCGAGCCGACGCCGTAGAACTCGAACAGGAACTCGGGGTCTTGGCCGTTGTCGCCGACGCCCTGGAGGTCGATGTTGCCTTCGTAGCCGACGCCGTAGTGCGACGCCCACGCGCCCGTCGCCTGCGGGCGGAAGCCGTGCGTCCGGTTCTCGGTCGCGACCCACTGCCAGACGACCGTGCCGTCGCCGATCGCGCTGCCGGTGCCGGTCGGGCCGCCCGTCGTCGCCGTCGTCCCGGCGGTCGTGCACTGGTAGATGTTGGCCGGCGACCCCGCGATC
>JAFARM010000169.1 GCA_019245455.1 Sphingomonadaceae bacterium
CGCGACCCACGCCGCCTGGCGCGCCGCCATCTCCGCCTCGTCGACTTCCAGCGTCAGCGTCGCCGCCGCGGTGTCGAGCGAAATCATGTCGCCGTCGCGGACCAGCGCCAGCGGCCCGCCGGCGTGCGCCTCTGGCGCGCAGTGGAGGACGACGGTGCCGAACGCCGTGCCGCTCATCCGCGCGTCGCTGATGCGCACCATGTCGCGGACGCCGCTCTCCAGCAGCTTGCGCGGCAACGGCATATTGCCGACCTCCGGCATCCCCGGATAGCCCTTGGGCCCGCAGCCCTTCAGCACCATGACGCACGAGGCGTCGATGTCGAGATCGGGCGAATCGACCCGGGCGTGGAAGTCTTCGATCGACTCGAACACCACGGCGCGCCCGCGGTGCTGGAGCAGTTCCGGGGTCGCCGCGCCCGGCTTGATGACGGCACCGCGCGGGGCGAGGTTGCCCTTGAGGATGACGAGCCCGCCATGCGTCATCAGCGGCTCGCCGACCGGGCGGATGACGTGGGGATTGTCGTTGCGCGCGCTCTCGGCGATCTCGCGCAGGCTGCGTCCCGACACGCCGACATGGTCGAGGTCGAGCCGGTCGCCGAGCTCGGCAATCACCGCCGGCACGCCGCCGGCGTAGTGGAAGTCCTCCATCAGATACTTGCCCGACGGCATCAGGTCGACGATCAGCGGCACGTCGCGGCCGAGCGCCTGCCAGTCAGCGAGGTCGAACTGCACGCCCGCGCGCCGCGCGAGCGCCAGCAGGTGGAGGACGGCGTTGGTCGACCCTCCGATCGCGGCGCAGACCTTGACCCCGTTTTCGAACGCTGGCCGCGTCAGCACGTCGCCGAGCTTCGCCCCAGCGTTCACCAGCTCGACGATGCGGTTGCCCGTGCGGTGCGCCATCGCCTTCCGCCGCGCGTCGACGCCGGGGATGGTGCCGTTGAACGGCAGGCTGAGGCCCATCGCCTCGAAGATGCAGGCGAGCGTCGACGCCGTGCCCATCGTCATGCAGGTGCCGGGCGATCGGCTCATGCCGGCCTCGGCCGCCATGAACTCGTCGTTCGACATGGTGCCGGCGCGCACCTCCTCGCTGAAGCGCCAGACATCGGTACCGCTGCCGATGTCGCGGCCGCGGTACTTGCCGTTTAACATCGGTCCGGAGCTGACGAGCATCGCCGGCAGGCCGACCGACGCCGCCCCCATCAGCATCGCCGGCGAGTTCTTGTCGCAGCCGCCGAGCAGGACGACGCCGTCCATGGCGTAGCCGCGGATGCTCTCCTCGACGTCGATGCTCATCAGGTTGCGGAACAGCATGGCGGTCGGGCGGATCTGCGTCTCGCCGAGGCTCATCGCCGGGAACTCGAGGGGGACGCCGCCCGCCTCCCACACGCCGCGCTTCACCCCCTCGGCGATGTCGCGCAGGTGGCTGTGGCAGGGATTGAACTCGCTGAACGTCTGGCAGATGCCGATGATCGGCTTGCCGTGGAAGACGTGGTCGGGAAAGCCCTGTGCCTTCATCCAGCTGCGGTGGATGAACCCGTCGCGATCACGCTTGCCGTAGGTCGCGGCCGAGCGGAGTATCGGCTTGGGGTTGGACATACGCACTCCACCATTCGCCTCGCCTGATAGGGCTAACGCCGCTAGGTTTCTACCCGTACCGCGGCGAAGGGTTGCAGGATATGGCGCAGGAAATCGAAAACGTGGGCTGGCGCTGTCTGTGGCCGGCGGGGTGTACGCTTGGCGAAGGACCGATCTGGGACGCGCGGACGGGTGTCGTCCGCTTCGTCGACATCGAGCAGGCGACCCTCCACCGCTTCGATCCGACGACCGGCGATCATGCGAGCTGGAGCGCGCCATGCCGCGTCGGGTCGATCGCCGTGCGCGTCGGCGGCGGCCTGGTTGCCGGCACCGAGCACGGCTTCGCGCTCATCGACCCCGAGGCGAGTAGCTTCCGCATCATCGACCAGCCCGAGTCGCACCTGCCCGACAACCGCTTCAACGACGGCAAGGTCGATCCCCACGGCATCTTCTGGGCAGGCACGATGGACGACCGCAAGCAGGCGCGGTCGGGAACGCTGTACGCGCTCCACCCCGATCATCGTTGGGACGCGATCGACCTTGGCTACCGCATCACCAACGGCCCGACGTTCAGCCTCGGCGGCGATGTCCTATACCACAGCGACACGCTCGACCGGACGACCTTCGCCTTCGACCTTGGGACGGGCGGCACGGTTCGGGGCAAGCGCGTGTTCCGTCGCTGGGACGACGTCACCGGTAACCCCGATGGTATGACGACCGATGCCGAGGGCAACCTGTGGATCGCCTTCTGGGGCGGATGGTGCGTGCGCCGCGTGTCGCCGACGGGCGAGGTGCTGGGCGAGTACCCGCTGCCGGTATCGAACGTCACCAGCGTCGCCTTCGGCGGTCCCGCGTTCGACCGCCTGATCGTCACCAGCGCCCGGGCTGAACTGGACGCGGCGGCGCTCGACCGACAGCCGCTCGCCGGCGGCCTGTTCGAGATCACCGGCCACGGCACGCGCGGCCTCGACGGCGGCGTCTGGGCCGGGTGACGCGCCGCTAGGAATCGAGCGCCGCTTGGATTACGCTTGCGTCAATCGCGTGGGGAGACGCGCCATGGATCATGTCGACGTTCTGA
>JAFARM010000249.1 GCA_019245455.1 Sphingomonadaceae bacterium
CTCGCTGATCTCGACCCCGCCGACGCGGGCAACGCCGCCGCCGCCCGTCAGGCCGCTGAACGACGTGTTGCCGACGCCCGAGAGGGCAAAGGCGAGCAGGACGAGGCCGAACAGCCCGAGCGCGAACCACGACGTCAGGTAGCGGCGGAAAAACGAGATCATGGGCGGAAGGCTTTACGCAGCGACCCTCGCGGCGGCAAGGGCAGCGCCGCCGGACCGGAACCGGCCCGCACCGCCCGACGTGACAGGACGGCGGCGGCTCTGATACGCCGCCGGCATGACCGATTCGCCCGCTGCCCCCAGGCCCCACCTCATCGCCGGCAACTGGAAGATGCACGGCACCGCCACCGCGCTCGCCGAGATCGAGGCGATGGCAGCGGCGGCGGCGTCGCTGCCTCCCCACGTCACGGTCGCCGTGTGCCCGCCGGCGACGCTGATCCACCGCGCCGCCCAGGTCGCGCGCGGCCGGCTGGTGATCGGCGCGCAGGACGTCCATGCCGAGCCGTGCGGTGCCTTCACCGGCTGCGTCTCGGCCGAAATGCTCCAGGACGCCGGCGCGACGCTCGTCATCGTCGGTCACAGCGAGCGGCGCACGGACTGTCACGAGACCGACGCCGACGTCCGCGCCAAGGCGATCGCCGTGCAGGCCGCCGGCATGACGGCGATCGTCTGCATCGGCGAAACCGCCGCCGAGCGCGATGCCGGCACGGCGCTGACGGTGTTGAACAGCCAGCTCGACGGCTCGCTACCGGGGTCTGCCGAGCGCCTCGTCGTCGCCTACGAGCCGGTGTGGGCGGTCGGCTCCGGCCTGACGCCGACGCCCGAGCAGATCACCGGCCTGCACGCCGCGATCCGCACCAACCTCACCGCCCGCTACGGCGATGCCGGGGAACGCGTCGCGATCCTCTATGGCGGCTCGGTCAAGCCGGACAACGCCGCGGCGCTGCTCGGCGCGGACAATGTCAGCGGCGCGCTCGTCGGCGGCGCGAGCCTGACCGCGGCGGACTTCCTGGCGATCGCGCGCGCCGCCTGACGCGAGCGGTCCCGGTTGCGATCGGGCACCGGTACCGCTACATCGCCTGCCTGACCTCCCGCTCGCGTAAAGTCCGTCGATGCTCACCACCTTCATCCTCGTCGTCCACGGCCTGATCAGTCTGGCGCTGGTCGCGGTCATCCTGTTGCAGCAGTCGGAGGGCGGCGGGCTTGGCATCGGCGGCGGCAATGCCGGGGGCATGATGACGGCGCGCGGGGCGGCGAACCTGCTGACCCGCTCGACGATGATCCTGGCGACGGCCTTCGTCCTGACGAGCGTGCTGCTCGCCGTGCTGGCGACCACCTCGAAGCGCGGCCATGTCATCGATACGACGCTGGCCGCCCCGGCGACGACCGGCGCGCCGGCGGCACCGGGCGGCGTGCCGCTGTTCCAGAAGACGGCCCCGGCCGCGCCGGCCAAGCCCGCGACGACGCCCGCGCCGACCGACTCGGTCCCGCTCGCGAACTGACGCGTGCGCCGGGGGGCGGAGCGGCACGTCGGGGCGTCGATCGCGGGCGGGTCGATCGGCAACCTCGTCGAATGGTTCGACTTCTACGTCTACTCGGCCTTTTCGCTCTATTTCGCCCATGCCTTCTTCCCCAAGGGCGATCAGACGGCGCAGCTGCTCAACACCGCCGGCGTGTTCGCGATTGGCTTCGTCATGCGCCCGGTGGGCGGCTGGCTGCTCGGCGTCTATGCCGATCGCCACGGACGGCGCGCGGCGCTGACGCTGTCGGTGCTGCTGATGGGCGGCGGCTCGGCGATCGTCGCGCTGACGCCAGGTTACGACGCCATCGGCGTCGCGGCCCCCGTCATCCTGGTCGTCGCCCGCCTGCTTCAGGGCCTGTCGGTCGGCGGCGAGTATGGCGCGTCGGCGACGTACCTGAGCGAGATCGCCGGCGCGCGCCACCGCGGCTTCCTCGCCAGTTTCCAATATGTGACGCTGATCGGCGGGCAGCTGCTGGCGCTCGCCGTCCTCATCGTCCTGCAGGCGCTGCTGTCCGACGCGGCGCTGAGCGCGTGGGGCTGGCGCATCCCGTTTGCCGCCGGTGCCGCCCTCGCGCTTTCGGCGTTGTGGCTGCGCCGGCGGCTCGTCGAAACGCAGGCGTTCGCGACCGCGCCGGCCCCGCGGCGCGATCCCTTCGCCCACCTGCGACCCTATGCCGGGCGCGTGGCGCTGGTCGTGCTGCTGGGGGCGGGGGGCAGCCTCGCCTTCTACACCTTCACGACGTATATGCAGAAGTTCCTGGTCGCGACCGTCGGCTGGACGAAGGTCGAGGCGAGCCGCACCGCCTTCGTCACGCTCGCCGCCTACATGGCGATGCAGCCGCTGTTCGGGGCGCTGTCGGACCGGATCGGGCGGCGGCCGCAGCTGGTCGCCTTCGGCGTCCTCGGCACGCTCGGCACGGTGCCGCTGCTGACGGCCCTTCAGCATCCGGCGAGCCACCTCGAGGCGGGGGGCCTGATCGTCGCCGCGCTGGCGGTGCTGAGCTGTTACACGGCGATCTCGGGGCTGGTGAAGGCCGAGCTGTTCCCGGCGCACGTCCGCGCGCTTGGCGTTGGGCTGCCCTATGCCGTGTCGGTGTCGCTGTTCGGCGGCACGGCGGAGTATGTCGCCCTGGCATTCAAGAGCGCGCGGCACGAGCCGTGGTTCTTCTGGTATGTCGCGGCCGTCATCGCCGGGTCGCTCGTCGCCGCACTGCTGCTCCCCGACACCAAGCGCGCGAGCCTGATCTGACGATCGTTGCGCGAGGGGAGGGGGCGGGACGATCTCGCCTCCCGGCCGGGGCGACCGCAAAATCCTCTGTCCTACACCCGTCGCTTCGGGGTAGAGAAAGCAGATGACGACCCTTACCCCTCGCGCCGCCCAATGGAACCGCAGGGGTTAGCGCAGTCCGGGGTCACCCCCTGCATCGCGCGACCATTGTCAACTTCCAGATCATCGTCTGTACCGCGCCGGTTCGTGCTGGCATCGCCTCTGCGACGCCTGCGATGCTTATCCCCAGCTTATCGGCGGCGCGGACTGGCCTTCGCCGGCCGCCGCGGCTATCCCGTCATTCCCATGGCGCGGTATATCTTCATCACCGGCGGCGTGGTCTCGTCGCTCGGCAAGGGACTCATGGCGGCGGCGCTCGGGGCGCTGCTGCAGGCGCGCGGCTACCGCGTCCGCATCCGCAAGTTCGACCCCTACTTGAACGTCGATCCCGGCACGATGAGCCCGTACCAGCACGGCGAGGTCTTCGTCACCGACGACGGCGCGGAGACCGACCTGGACCTCGGCCACTACGAGCGCTTCACCGGCACGCCCGCGCGCCAGAGCGACAACATAACGTCGGGAAGGGTCTACTTCGACATCCTGACCAAGGAGCGCCGCGGCGATTTCCTCGGTGCGACGGTGCAGGTCATCCCGCACGTCACCGACGCCATCAAGGCCTTCGCGCTGGCCGACACCGACGACCTCGACTTCGTCCTGTGCGAGATCGGCGGCACCGTCGGCGACATCGAATCGCTGCCGTTCCTCGAGGCGATCCGCCAGATCGGCAACGATCTGGGCCGGGGCCAGGCGATCTACATCCACTGCACGCTGATCCCCTATCTGGCGGCTGCGGGGGAACTGAAGACCAAGCCGACGCAGCACTCGGTCGCCGAGCTGCGCGGCATCGGCATCCAGCCGCAGATCCTCGTCTGCCGCAGCGAGCACCCGCTGCCCGACAGCGACCGGGCCAAGATCGCCCTGTTCTGCAACGTGCCCAAGACGGCGGTGATCCCGGCCTTGGACGCCGACTCGATCTACTCGGTCCCGCTCCAGTACCACGCCGCCGGCCTCGACGCGGAGGTGCTCGCCGCCTTCGGCATCGCCGACGCCCCCGCCCCCGACCTCGCCCCATGGGAAGCGATCGTCGAGCGGCTGCGGAGCCCCGAAGGCGAGGTGACGATCGGCGTCGTCGGCAAGTACATGGGGCTGAAGGACGCCTACAAGTCGCTGACCGAGGCACTCGTCCACGGCGGCATCGCCAACCGCGTCAAGGTCAACGTCCGCTGGATCAAGGGCGAGGTGTTCGAGGCGCCCGACGCCGACGTCGCCGCCGAGCTGGAGCCGATGCACGGCATCCTCGTCCCCGGCGGCTTCGGCGAGCGCGGCACCGAAGGGATGATCGAGGCGGTTCGCTTCGCCCGCGAGCGCGCCGTGCCCTTCTTCGGCATCTGCCTGGGAATGCAGATGGCGTGCGTCGAGGCGGCGCGGCAGGCCGGGTTCACCGAGGCGCGCTCGTCGGAGTTCGGCCCGACGCCGGAGCCGGTCGTCGGCCTCATCACCGAATGGACCACCGCCGCCGGCACGGTCGAGAGCCGCAGCGCCGACGGCGATAAGGGTGGGACGATGCGGCTGGGCAGCTACCCGGCGCGGCTCGCCGGCAACAGCGCCGCCGCCGCCGCCTACGGCGCGAGCGCGATCGATGAGCGCCACCGCCACCGCTACGAGGTCAACATCCACTACCGCGACCCGCTCGAGGCGAGCGGCCTCGCCTTCAGCGGGATGTCGCCCGACGGCGTCCTGCCCGAGATCGTCGAACGGCCCGATCACCCGTGGTTCGTCGGCGTCCAATTTCACCCCGAGCTGAAGTCGAAGCCGTTCGATCCGCACCCGCTGTTCGGTGCCTTCATCGCCGCCGCGGTCAAGCAGAGCCGGTTGGTGTAGGCGACGCTAAGGCCGGGCGATCGCTGGTCGTTCTTCCCTTGGAGCACCTTGTCCGGGGGGACCATGCGCGACCGCGAATACCATATCTACCGACTGAACGAGTTCGGCGTCGTCGACACGGCGAAGTCGCTCGGCTTTCCCGACGACGAAAGCGCAAAGGCGCACGCCCGCGCCCTGTTCCATCCTGGCAAGATCGAAGTCTGGCGCGGCGGCAACCGCATCTGCGTCGTGCCGCCGGCGATCGAGCGCCGCGGGATGCAACGTCGGATCGGTGATGCCGCCGCCGCCTGAGGGGCACAAACGAAAACGCCCGGGAATGAACCCGGGCGCTCGCGGTGACGAGACCAACTCCCGCCGCGGCATGGCGATCACAGCCCCCTGGCTCGACCACCCGCGGCTCGCGGCCATGAAGCCGCTTACTCCCTGAACCCTGGCGCGTCGTCCGTGCCGGAGAACTTGATTTCATCGTTACTCCGCAACAGGTTCCGCGCCATAGCGAAATAGTCGTTCCGGTAACGGTTTGTTGCGCGGTGTTGTGCCTGCGCAACAGCTTCGCTAGACCGCCCGCTCCGACCTGCCAGCGAAAGACCTGCCCTTGCGCCTCAGCCGCTATTTCCTGCCCGTGCTCAAGGAGACGCCGGGCGAGGCGCAGATCGTGTCGCACCAGCTGATGCTGCGCGCCGGGCTCATTCGCCAGACCGCCGCCGGCATCTACGCCTGGCTGCCGCTCGGCCTGCGCGTCCTGAAGAAGATCGAGGGCATCGTCCGCGCCGAGCAGGACCGCGCCGGCGCGGTCGAGGTGCTGATGCCGACGATCCAGTCGGCCGAGCTGTGGCGGCAATCGGGCCGCTACGACGCCTACGGCCCGGAGATGCTGCGGATTACCGACCGGCACGACCGCGAGATGTTGTTCTCACCCACCGCCGAGGAGCTGTTCACCACCATCTTCGCGGGCGGGGTCAAGAGCTACCGCGACCTGCCGCGCATCCTCTACCAGATCCAGTGGAAGTTCCGCGACGAGATCCGCCCCCGCTTCGGCGTCATGCGCGGCCGCGAGTTCTTCATGAAGGATGCCTACAGCTTCGATGCCGACATGGCGGGTGCGCGGCACAGCTATAATCGTATGTTCATCGCCTATCTGCGCACCTTCGCGGCGATGGGTATGCACGCCATTCCGATGCGCGCGGACACGGGGCCGATCGGCGGCGACCTGTCCCATGAGTTCCACATCGTCGCCGCCACCGGCGAGAGCGGCGTCTTCTATCACGAGAACTGGGACCGGGCGCGTTCGACCGAGGTCGATGCCGATGATGCCGTCGCGCTGCAGGCCTATGTCGACGGGCTTAACGCCGACTATGCCGCCACCGACGAGAAGCGCGACCCCGCCGCCGAAGCTGCCGCCGGCAGCGCGCTGAAGGAGGCGCGCGGCATCGAGGTCGGGCAGATCTTCTACTTCGGCACCAAATACTCGGCCGCCATGAGCCTCTCGGTGCAGGGGCCGGACGGTCAGCCGATCGTGCCGCACATGGGCAGCTACGGCATCGGCGTGTCGCGGCTCGTCGGCGCAATCATCGAGGCGAGCCACGACAAGGATGGCATCATCTGGCCCGAGGCGGTGGCCCCGTACCGTGTGGCGCTGATCAACCTCCGCGCCGATGACGCGGTGTGCACGACGGCGGCGGACGACCTTTATGCCAAGCTGCAGGCCGCTGGGGTGGAGGTGCTCTACGACGACCGCAACGAGCGCGGCGGCGCCAAGTTCGCTACCGCCGACCTGATCGGCATCCCCTGGCAGCTCGTTATCGGCCCCAAAGGCGTCGCCGTCGGCACCGTTGAGGTCAAGCGGCGCGGGCAGGGTGCGCGCGAGGAGCTGAGCGTCGAGGCGGCGCTGGCGCGGGTGGCCGGATGATTCCCCTCCCCTTCAGGGGAGGGGCCGGGGGTGGGGAAGTCCGCGGTGGACCGCTGTTTCTCGCACCCGCCCCACCCCTGGGCCGCGCTTCGCGCGTCTCTCGCTCCTCCCCTGAAGGGGAGGGGAGGCGGTGATCACCCGCTACGAACGGATGATCGCCGGGCGCTACCTGCTTCCGGGTCGGAACGAGGGGTTCATCGTCCTCGTCGCGTCGATAAGCCTGATCGCGGTCGCGCTCGGAGTCGCCGCGCTGATCGCGGTGATGAGCGTCATGAACGGCTTCCGCGCCGAGCTGTTCGATCGCATCTTGGGCCTCAACGGCCACGCCGTCATCCAAGGCTATGGCGGCCGGCTGGAGAACTGGAACGCCCTCGCCGCCGACGTCCGCCGGTTGCCGGGCGTGACGCAGGCGACGCCGCTGATCGAGCAGCCGCTGTTCGTCAGCTTCGGCGGCCGGGTCGAAGGTGCGCTGGTCCGCGGCATGACCGTCGGCGACATCGTCCACACGCCGGTCATCGCATCGAACGTCAAGCGCGGCACGCTCGCGGGGTTGGTGCCGGGCAGCAACACGGTCGCCATCGGCGCGCGATTGGCTGAGGCGCTGGGCGCGCAGGTCGGCGACACGATTAGCCTGATCTCGCCCGACGGCGCGGTGACTCCGTTCGGTAGCGTGCCGCGGATCGTCGCCTACCGCGTCGTCGCGATCATCGAGGTCGGCATCTACGATTACGACAAGGCCTTCGTCGTCATGCCGATGGCGAACGCGCAGACGCTGCTCCGCCTGGGCGACGCGGTCGGGATGATCGAGGTCGTGACGACCAACCCCGACACGGTCGACGCGACGCTCGCCCCGGTGAAGGCGCGCGTTGCCCGCGTCGGTCAGATCGCGACATGGCGCGACACGAACGCCAGCCTGTTCGAAGCGCTCGTCGTCGAGAAGACGGTCATGTTCTGGGTGCTGTCGATCATCATCCTGGTCGCGGTGTTCAACATCCTGTCGTCGCTCATCATGCTCGTCCGCGCCAAGACGCGGGACATCGCCATCCTGCGCACCATGGGGGCGAGCCGGGGCGCGCTGATGCGCGTGTTCATGACCGTCGGCACCCTGATCGGCGCGTTCGGCGTGCTGGCGGGCATGGCGCTCGGCTTTTCGCTCCTCGCCTGGCGCGAGGCGATCGTCGAAGGCGTGTCGAAGCTGACCGGGCAGACGTTGTGGGATCCGAGCGTCCGCTACCTGACCGATCTGCCGAGCCAGACCGATCCGGCGCAGGTGGCCGGCATCGTCGCTTTGACCCTGCTGCTGTCGTTCCTGGCGACCCTGTTCCCGGCGTGGAAGGCGGCGTCGACCGATCCCGTTACCGTGCTGCGCTATGAATGACGTCCTCGAGGTCGAGGACCTCCGCCGCAGCTTCCGTCAGGGCGGGAACGAGATCGAGGTGCTGCGCGGCGTCGACCTGACCGTGGGGCAGGGGGAGATCGTCGCCCTTCTGGGACCGTCGGGATCGGGCAAATCGACGCTGCTCCAGGCGGTGGGGCTGCTCGAAGGCGGCTTCACCGGCGCGATCGCCATCGCCGGCCAGCGGGTCGAGACCCTCGACGCCGCCGCACGAACGGCGGTGCGCCGCGACCGGCTGGGCTTCGTCTATCAGTTCCACCACCTGCTGCCCGACTTCAATGCGGCCGAGAACGTCGTCCTGCCGCAGTTGATCAAGGGCGTTCCACGGGGGGAGGCCGAAAGCCGGGCGGCGGCGCTGCTGACCGACCTCGGCCTCGGTGCCCGGCTCGACCACCGCCCGGCACAGCTGTCGGGGGGCGAGCAGCAGCGCGTCGCCGTCGCCCGCGCGCTGGCCAACGAACCGGTCCTCGTCCTCGCTGACGAGCCGACCGGCAACCTCGACGAGGCGACGGCGGCGAAGGTGCTCGCCGAGTTCGTCAGACTGGTGCGCGCCCGCGGCTCGGCGGCGCTGATCGCGACGCACAACATCGCGCTGGCCGGGCAGATGGACCGGGTGGTAAGCCTGCATGAGGGGCGGCTGGCAGGCTGAGGAGGCTTCGGGCATGGCATGGATCGGCATCACCGGACACGGCGCGATCGCGCTTGCGACGGTGGCCAACCCTGCTACCTCGCCCGCGCCCGTCACCATCGTCCACGTCGCCGAGCTGCCGAAGGGCGTGCAGGCCAAGCTGCCGCACCCGATGGTCGATCCGGGTCAACCCTTCCAGGTCAGCGACGTGTGCGCCGGCGACTGCCTGCCGTTCGCGCGGCTGATCGCGGCGCGGCGCGACGGCGCGACGTGGATCGTCGACTACGAGCGCGGCGGCATCGCCCGCGGCCGAATACGGGCGACGCTCGAACCCGCCCCGGGTGGCTATACCGTCCGGCACGCGCCGCTGCCGAAGGTGCCGAAGCCTGCGCCCTGAACCCTTCGGATCCGGGCGGCCGACGGGTCAGTCGTCCGCCTCCACCGCCTTGTACGCCGCTTCCCACTGCTCGATGTTCTTGACCGCGTCCTTGACGAACGGCGAGCGGCGGACGCCCCACAGGAACAGGTCGGGGGCGATGCTGCCCGGCCACGCCATCGGCCGGCGGACCTGGATCAGCAGGATGACGCGCGTTTCGTCGGTGTCGTTCCACACCTCGTGCTCGTAGGTGTCGTCGAACAAGAAGCTCTGCCCTTCGCCCCAGTGGACGATCTCGCTGTCGACCTGCATCCGGCACCGCTCGGCCTCGCGCGGGACCTTCAGGCCAAGGTGCCAGGTGACGAGGCCCTTGGTGACGCCGCGGTGGCGGGGGATGTGGGCACCGGGGGCGAGGATCGAGAAGAAAGCGGTGTTGAGGTTCGGCACCCGCTCGATCAGCGCGCAGGTGTGCGGCGCGCGGGCGCAGTTGGCGGCGATGCGCTCGCCGTAGCCGTAGAGGAAGAACGACTTCCAGTCGCCGCCCTTGGCGATGCCGCTGTGGTCGGGGGAAATCTCGACGAGCGGAGGGATGGCGGCGTCGTGGGCGCGAATCGTCTCCATCTCGTCGCGGATCGCCTGCCATTCGGCGGCAAGCCCCGCCGTCCAGGGCAGGGCATTTTGGTCGAGCAGCGGCGCGTCGGGGATCAGCGAGGACGCGGCGGCGATGGCGTCGATCTTCGGGCGCAGTTTCTTGCCGACGGTGATGATGTAGGGGCGCTTCGCCTCGCGCGCCCAGCCTTCCTCGCGCCACTGCTCCGCCATGTACGTTTCCTTCGCTGCGTCCGACCAAAGCGGGACTCAGGACATGGTTCCGCTACGGGGCGGAAACGGTTACGGGCTCATTCGCTCCACTCCAGCCCGATGTCGCGGAACACGGCGCGGTCGTCGGCCCAGTCGGCCTTGACCTTGACGTGCAGGAACAAGTGGATGCGCCGCCCGGTCAGCTCGGCGATGGCCGCGCGTGCCGCCTCGCCAATGGTGCGGATCATCGCTCCGCCCTTGCCGAGGACGATCGCCTTCTGGCTGTCGCGCTCGACCAGGATCTGCTGATGGATGACGGTCGAGCCGTCTTTGCGGTCCTCCCACTTCTCGGTCTCGACGGTGCTGGCATAGGGCAGTTCGGCGTGGAGACGGGCGTAGATCTGCTCGCGCGTCAGCTCGGCGGCCAAGAGGCGCGTCGTCGCGTCGACCAGCTGGTCCTCGGGGTAGGCCCATTCGCCCTCGGGTAGCGCCGCGGCCAGCGCGGCCTTCAGCTCGGTCACCCCGTCGCCGGTGGAGGCGGCGATGAAGAACGTTTCGGCGAACGGCAGGACGGCGTTGGCCTGCGCCGCAAGGTCGAGGAGGCGCGGCTTCTGCGCGATATCGACCTTGTTCAGCGCCAGCATCTTGGCGCCCGGCCGGCGGGCGAGGCTGTCGAGGATCGCCCGCGCCTCGTCCTTCAGCCCCGCCTTGGCATCGACGACGAGGAGGACGACGTCGGCGCCCTCCGCCCCGTCCCAGGCGGCGCGGACCATCGCCCGGTCGAGCCGGCGGCGGGGCGCGAAGATGCCCGGCGTGTCGACCAGCAGCAGCTGCGCCGGACCCTCGACGGCGATGCCGATCAGGCGGGTGCGCGTCGTCTGCACCTTGGCGCTGACGATCGCCACCTTCTGGCCGACCAGCGCATTGACCAGCGTCGACTTGCCGGCATTGGGCGCGCCGACGACGGCGACGGTGCCGCAGCGGGTGGCACTCACGCCGCGACTCCAGCGAACCGGAACGGTACATGAGCGACGTTGGAAGTTGACAGAGTTCGCGCTGCGCCGGGACTGGCCTCGGGGGTCGTTGAACCGGATAGGTGAAAACAGGAAAAAAACCGGGCGGCACACGACATCATCGGCACCGCTATAGCTCAAACCGGCCCTGTAGGACAGACGCGGGCGAGCATGGCGACCGCCGCCGCCTTCTCCGCTTCGCGCTTGTTCGGCCCCTCGCCCTCTGCCGGCTCCTGCCCGCGGACGACGGCGCGGACGCGGAAACGGGGGGCATGGTCGGGGCCGTCGCGGCTGACGAGCTCGTACATCGGGGCGTGACGGCTGCGCTCCAAGGCCCATTCCTGCAGCCGCGACTTGGGGTCGGCGAGCAGGCGCGGCCCGGCGTCGAGCAGGCGCCCCCAATGGCGGTGGACGAAGGCCTCGGCCGCGGCGAAGCCGCCGTCGAGGAACACGGCGGCGACGATCGCCTCGGCGACGTCGCCGAGCACATTGTCGCCGTGGCCGAGCCCGCGGGCGCGGATCGTCTTCTCCATGACCAGATGGTCGGGGACGCCCAGCGCGCGCGCGACCTCGGCGCACGCCGGCCCCTCGACGAGACCGTGGTAGCGCGCGGTCAGCCGCCCCTCGGGCTCGTCATGGTCGCGGTACAGCCACGCGGCAACGACGCAGCCGAGGACGCGGTCGCCGAGAAACTCGAGCCGCTGATAGCTTGGTCCCGCGGCGCTGCTGTGCGTCAGCGCCCGGCGGAGGAGGTTCAGGTCGGCGAAAGCGTGGCCGAGCGTGTCCCGCGCCCAGTCGGCAAGGCCGTCGCCGCTCACAACCGCGTGCCGATCCGCGACAAGCGGACGGTGCCACCGGCGGTCGAGAAGAAGATGATTTCGGCGCGTCCAACCAGATTGACGGCGGGCACCATGCCGACGCCGCCCTCGGCGAGGGTCAGCCGGCTGTCGGCGCTGTCGTCGCGATTGTCGCCAAGGACGAAGTAATGGCCCGCGGGCACGGTGACGAGCGGGGTGTCGTCGACCGAGGTCCCCTGTTCCTCGTCGAGCGTGGCAAAGCTGCGGCCGTCGATCCGCTCGACGAAGCGCGGGTAGCGGCAAGGATCGGCGGGGCGGCGGCGGCAGCGCGCGTCGGGCGCGGCGAGCGAGAACGTGCCGGCCGCGATCTTGGGCACCAGCGCCCCGTTCAGCTCGACCTGGCCGCCGACCATGCGGACGCGGTCGCCGGGCAGGCCGATGACGCGCTTGATGAAGTCGGTGCGGTTGTCGCGTGGGTTCTTGAAGACGACGACATCGCCGCGTCGGGGCAACCCGCCGCCGACGCGCCGGTCGACGGGCATGAAGACGGGCATCGAATAGGGACCGACGCCATAGGGCCATTTGGCGACGAGCAGATAGTCGCCCGCCTCCAGCGTCGGCAGCATCGAGTCGGACGGGATGTTGAACGGTTCGAGAACGAAACTGCGCAGGCCGACGGCAAGGACGATGGCGGTGAAGACGAACGCCACGGCCGCGCGGACATGGGCGAACTGCTGCGCTGCCAGCGCCTTGTGCGCCTCGCGCGGCGTCAGGGGGGCCGTCGACATGGCGCTGCGCTTGGCGGCGCACGCACGGGGTGTCAACCGCGGCGGCGTCGGCTAGGGAGCGGCCGTGCACCGGGAGGGACGGATGAGCGGACGCGGCGAACTGAAGGCGTGGCAGGCGCTGCGGGCAGCGGCGGCGGCACCGATCGACCTCGCGACGACCGTCGCGCAGGATGCCGGGCGTCGCGCGGCGCTGATCCACGCCCTTGCCGGCATCTATTTCGATTTCAGCAAGCTGGCGGTCCCGGCCGGTGCGCTGCAGGACCTTGCCGCGCTGGCGGACGCGGTCGGCTTCGACGCGGCACGCGCGGCGCTGTTCGCCGGCGAGGTCGTCAACCGGTCCGAAAACCGCGCCGCGACGCATCCGGCCGAGCGCGGCGGGGCACCGGCGGCCGTGGCCCGCGCCGTGAGCGATGGCCAGATGCGGCTGCGCACGGTGGCCGCCGTGCTGCGCGACGATCCGGGCGTGCGCGACGTGATCCACATCGGCATCGGCGGCTCGGCGCTGGGCCCGGCGCTGCTGCTCGACGCGCTCGGGTACCATGGGGACGGGCCGCGCGTCCACGTCGTCGCCAACATCGACGGCGTCGCTCTGGAGCGGGCGCTGGCGGCGTGCGATCCCGGCGCGACGCGCGTCATCGTCGTGTCGAAGACCTTCACCACGCTGGAGACGATGACCAACGCCGCGAGCGCGCTCGACTGGCTCGCGGCCGGTGGCGTCGACAACCCCCGCGGGCGCTGCATCGCCGTCACCGCCGCGCCGGACCGGGCGGCGGCGTGGGGCGTGGCGGCGGCGGACATCCTGCCGTTCGCCGAGACGGTCGGCGGCCGCTATTCGCTGTGGTCGGCGGTCGGGCTGCCGCTGGCGATCCGCTGCGGCGTCGCCGCCTTCGACGCGCTGCAGGCGGGCGCGGCGGCGGTCGACGCGCATTTTGCCAGCGCGCCGTTCGCCGCCAACGTGCCGGCGCTGGCGGGCGCGCTCGACGTCTGGGCGGCGACGTTCATGGGTCGCGCGACGCGCAGCGTGTTCGCCTATGACGAGCGGCTGCGGCTGCTGCCGGCGTTCCTCCAGCAGCTCGAGATGGAGAGTAACGGCAAGCGCGTCAGCGCCGACGGTGGTCCGGTCGACTATCCGACGGCGGCGATCACCTGGGGCGGCACCGGCACCGACGCGCAGCACGCCGTGTTCCAGCTGCTCCACCAGGGGACGCACGCCGACCCGGTCGAGTTCGTCGCGGTGCGTGAGCCGGGACACGCGCTCGCCGCCGCCCATCACCGCCAGCTGCTCGGCAACGCCTTCGCGCAAGGGGCGGCGCTGCTCCGGGGGCGGTCGTTCGACGAGGCGCTGGCGCTGGCCAACGGCGATCGCCGGATCGCCGCGGCGCGGACCTTCCCCGGCAACCGGCCGTCGGCGACGATCCTACTCGACCGGCTCGATCCGGCGACGCTGGGCGCGCTGCTGGCGTTCTACGAACACCGGACCTTCACCGCCGCGACTCTGCTCGGCATCAACCCGTTCGACCAATGGGGCGTCGAGCTGGGCAAGGAGATGGCGAACGCGCTGGACGGCGGGGGCAGCTTCGACCCCTCGACCGCGGCGCTGATCGCGCGGGCGGGGCTGTAGCAATCAGATCCCGAAGAACAGCGCGTCGAGCGCGTCGGCGATGATCCGGTCGTGCTCGATGAGCGACGTCACCCTTTCCGCCAGATCGCGCGTGGCAATCGTCTGCAGCGCCTGTACGGCAACGACGAACGCCTCGCCGCCGATCGTCACGACGGGATTGAGCCGCGGGCTCAGCGGCACCGGCAGCAGCCGTCTCCGGACGAGCGGCACGACGACCCGGGTGGCGAGCGACGCGTTCAAGTTGCTCTGGCAATCGACGACGAGCCCGGTGCCACGGCGCAGCCGGTGAACATCGAACTTGGCCAATCAGAAATCCCAGCTGTCGACCAACGGCAGCCCGCGTTCAGCGACGAAGGCGTTCCACGTGTCCACGCCCTCGCGGTTGGCGTGGTAGAAGGCCTGCGCAGCGGCCTCCGACGGCTCGCCGGGCGGCGCGACGTCGACCGCATTCTCGGCCGGCATGGGCTGTGTTTCCATGCCGGACAGGATAGTCGAGCGGGGTGCCGCGGCCAAGCCTCCCTTTAGAACTTCGCGCGAACTGTCACACGGTAGTACCGCCCCAGGATGCCGGCGTAATACTCGGACGTGTCCTGCGCCACCGCCGGGTACGGCGAGCCCTGGTTCAGGATGTTGTCGACCGTCAGGCGCAATGTGTACCGCTTGTCGACATTGAACGACAGCGTCGAGTTCAGGAACACGACTTCGGGCACGCCGGGAATGTCGCGGGTGTTCGGCTTGTCGTTGGCGTTGAACACCGCCGAGCCGAAATAGCGCGCCTGGAACTGGAAGCCGATCGTGTCGCTGTCATAGTCGAAGTTGACCGTCGCCTGGTGGCGGCTGCCGGGGTAGCTCGTGACGCTGTTGTTGATGCTGTTCGTCAGCACGTTGAGGTCGCCCGAGCCGACGCGGTACTGCAGCTTGTCGGTGTAGAGATAGTTTCCGGTCAGCGTGAAGTTGCCGGTCGCGCCGATCCAGTGCGCCGGCAGGACGTAGGACGCCGACGCGCTGAGGCCCGCGAACTGGTAGCTGGCGGCGTTCAGGTTGACGCTCTGGATGAAGGTCACCTGGCCGTTGGTGCGGGTGAAGGCGCTGCACGTCGGTGCCGGATAGGTCGGCGCGTCGTAGCAGCTGTCGAGCACGTCGGTCGCACTCGGCGAGACGATCGCCTGCTTCAGGTCGATGTTGATCCAGTTGGCGTTGAGCGCGAGGCGCGGGGCGAAGCGTGGGCGCACCTGGACGCCGGCGGTCCAGCTGTTGGCGATCTCGTTCTTCAGGTTGGGGTTGCCGCCCGACGTGCCGGGCTCGGTGAAGTCGACGATGTTCGACGAGAAGGGTTGGGTGATGCCCGCCGCGGCGCAGTTCCTGGCGCGGTTCGCCGGGTTCGGACCGGTCGTGATGTAGCGCGAATCGCACGGGTCGTTGGCCAGGAAGAAGCCCTGGCCAACGGGCGCATACAGCTCGGTTACCGACGGCGAGCGGATTGAGCGGGTGAAGTTGCCGACGAAGACGACGTCGGGGATGATCGCGAGGCGACCGCCGCCCGTCCACGTGAAGTCGCCGCCCGCGGTCGAGTGCGAGACATAGCGCGCCGCCGCCTTGATCTCGAGCAGGTCGAGGAACCTGAGCCCGGTGGCGTGGCTGACGAGCGGCAGGTTGACCTCGGCAAAGCCCTCGTTGGTGACGAAGCCGCCGTGGACGGGGTTGACCGGCACCGAGTTGCCGTACTGGGTATAGGTGCCGTCGCCGTTCGGCTGGCCGAGGTAGAAGGCACCGGGATCGAAGCTGGCGCGCTCGTCGCGGTGCTCGTAGCCGATCGAGAAGCCGACGTCGCCGCCCGGCAGGCGGAACAGCTTGTTGTCGGCCAGCGTCGCGACGACGTCGACCAGCTCGTTGCGGCTCTCGGACTGGGCGATGGCGGTGATGTAGTTCAGCGCCGCCTGGCTCGGGCTGCCATAGCCGAACAGGTTCAACGGCGCGCACGTCGACGACAGCGTCGGGATGGTGGCGTTGGTATAGCCCGGCGCGCAGGTGATGGTGCCGCTCGGCCCGGCCACCGCGTTGACCGCGTTGTTGAAGTTCTGGTTGACCACCTGCGGCGACAGGTTGACCAGCCGGTTGTTGCCGTAGGTCGCGGTCACCGCCCAGTTGAGGTCGTGCCCGCGCACGCCGAAGTCGCCGGACAGGCCGGCGACGATGCGGTAGGTGCGCTGGTCGCCGGTGGCGCTGTCGGGCTCGATGTCCTCGTTGGCGCGGCCGAGGTAGAAGAAGTCCTGTCCCGCCGGCAGGTTGGCCTGGATGATCGACCGCGCCTGGGGGGTGAGGAACGGGTTGGTGATCGGGATGATGAAGTTGCCGTTGATCTGACCGGCACCGGCGAACAGGGCGGTATTGTAGTAGCCCTGCGCGATCAGGTTCTTGGTGTCGGACTGGCTGAACCACCCCTGCGCGAACGCCTTCAGGTGGTCGCTGAACTCGTAATTGAGGAGCAACGTGCCGAGGTAGCGGTCCTGCGGCGTCTGCAGGTTGCTGACGTCGGCGAGGTTGAGGCCGTTGCCGCCGCTGTAGTTGATGAAGTTACCCGTCGCCCGGCCGAAATCGATCGGGATCAGGTTGCCGCCCGGCGAGAAGCGCACCGGCTGGCCGGCGGCGTTGAGCACGTTCGGCTGGAAGTCGTCGGTGGTATAGGGGATGCCCTGTTCCGACAGACTCGGGATGCGCTGCGCCGGGAACAATTGCTGCTGGAACGCCGAGCCGGGCAGTGCCGTCGTGAAGAACAGGCCCGACGCGGTCTGGGCGCGATCGTTGTAGACGAGGCCGTCGGTGCGGTCGTACTCGAACGACCCCGTGATGTTGCCACGGCCGCCGGCGAAGTTGCGCCCGGCGATCACGCCGATGCGGTACGTGCTCCCGTCGTGCGCGTCGGAAATACCCGACTCGCCGGTGACTTCGAGCCCCTGATAGTTCTTCTTGAGGACGAAGTTGACCGTGCCGGCGATGGCGTCGGAGCCGTAGATCGGCGCGCCGCCGATGGCGACCGTCTCGACCCGCTCGACGAGGCCGATGGGAATCGTGTTGAGGTCGACCTGGCTGCCGCCGCCGCCCGAACCGGGACCGAAGTTCGACGCGGTGATGTTGGGCACGGCGCGGACGCCGTCGACCAGCACCAGCGTCCGCTGCGATCCCAGGTTGAAGAAGTCGGCGAACGACTGGCCGGGGCCGAAGCCCGACTGGGCACTGCCGACGCCGTTGATGCCGGGACCGAACTCGGGCAGCTCGCGCAAGGCGTCGGCGAGGTTGGTGTAGCCGCGGGTGTCGATCTGCTTCGAATCGACGATGTAGGTCGGCTCGACCGTGTCGGTGATCGTCCGCTTGAGGCGCGACCCGGTGACGATGACTTCCGGCATGGCGACGGTCGCCGCGGTGGCACCGGCAGGCGGAGCCGCGGTCGACGGTTCCGTCGACTGCGCGATCGCGGGGCCGGCGATCGCCAGCGCCACGCCTGCCGATCCCACCAAGAGCGCCCGCACCCTCATCGCCGTCTCCCTGCTGTTTTGTCTGAACCGCAGGCTAACCAGCAGAAGTTAAGAGTGATCCCGGCGATTTGCCGCAGCGTGCACGTCGTCGGTGATCTGTTGCAAACGGGTTACACGGCGCTACCCTGCGGCCGATCGGTCGTAGGGAGCCGCCATGAAGTCGCCGTTGATCGCCGCCGCCGCCGTCATGCTCGCCGCGCCCGCCGCTGCCTATGACGTGACGGAAAAGCCGGTGGCCGAGCTGGCCGCCGACCTCGCCGCCGGGCGGACGACCTCGGTCGCGCTGGTGGCGGCGTACCAGGCGCGGATGGCGCGGCTCAACCCGCAGCTGCACGCCGTCATCGCCGTCAACCCGGAGGCGATGGCGGCGGCGCGGGCCGCCGATGCGGCGCGCGCGGCGGGCAAGGCGGCGGGGCCGCTCGCCGGCGTGCCGGTCCTGGTCAAGGACAATATCGAGACCGCCGATGCCGTGGCGACGACGGCGGGCAGCCTGGCGCTGGCGGCGAACGTCACGGGGCGCGACGCGCCGCTCGTCGCCCGGCTGCGCGCGGCGGGCGCGATCATCCTCGGCAAGACCAACCTGTCGGAATGGGCCAACATCCGCTCGACGCACTCGATCAGCGGCTGGAGTGCGGTCGGCGGGCAGACGCGCAACCCCTATGCCCTCGACCGCAACGCCTGCGGGTCGAGCTCCGGCTCGGGCGCGGCGGCGGCGGCGAGCCTGGCGGCGGCGGCGGTCGGGACGGAGACCGACGGCTCGATCACCTGCCCGGCCGCGATCAACGGGCTGGTCGGGTTGAAGCCGACGGTCGGCTTCGTCTCGCGCACGCACGTCGTGCCGATCAGCCACACGCAGGACACGCCGGGGCCGATGGCGCGGAGCGTCGCCGACGCCGCCGTCCTGTTCCGCGCGATGGCCAGCAGCGACCCCGCCGACCCGGCGACGGCGGCGGCGGACGCGCACCTGCGCGACCTCGACCGGCCGCTCGACGCGGGCAGCCTGAAGGGCGTGCGGGTCGGGGTCATGCGCTTCGCCGCGGGCTTCCACCCGGCGACCGACGCCGCGTTCGAGCGCGCGCTGAAGGCGCTGACGGCCGCGGGTGCCGAGCTGGTCGAGATCGACAAGCCGCCGCACGCCCGCGACGTCGGCGAGGCCGAGCAGCTGGTCCTGACGACCGAGCTCAAGGCCGACATGGCGACCTACCTCGCCTCGCTCGACCGCGCGAAGGTGCCGGCGCGGACGCTCGCCGACCTCATCGCCTTCGACGACGCCCACGCCGCCGCCGAGATGCCGCTGTTCGGCCAGGAGCTGTTCGTCGAGGCGGACAAGACCAAGGGCCTCGATGATCCGGCCTATGCCAAGGCAAAGGCCGACGCCCACCGCCTCGCCGGGCCGGAGGGCATCGACGCGCTGCTCGCGCAGTACAAGGTCGCGGTGCTCGTCGCGCCGACGCTGGGGCCGGCGTGGCTGATCGACCCCGTTCTCGGCGATCACTTCGCCGGCGGCGGGGCGGGGCAGGCGGCGGCGGTCGCCGGCTACCCCCACCTGACGGTGCCGATGGGGCTGGCGGACGGGCTGCCGGTCGGACTGTCGTTCGTCGGCGCTCAGTGGAGCGACGCGCGGCTGCTCAGCTACGGCTATGCCTACGAGCAGGCGACGCACGCCCGCAAGCCGCCGACGTACCGGGCGAGCAGCGTGGCGCTTGGCCGCTAGTCGCTAGTCGAGGGCGCTGTAGACGAGCGTCCTCAGCTCGCGGCGGACCGGGTAGGTCGAGCTCGGCAGCAGCTGGGTCATGAAGACGCACGTCAGCTGTTCGACAGGGTCGATCCAGAAGAAGGTGCTCGCCGCGCCGCCCCAGAAATACTCGCCCTTCGATCCGGGAATCAGCGTCTTCGCCGGGTCGGTCGTCACGGCAAAGCCCAGGCCGAAGCCGACGCCCTCGTACGCCGCCTCGCTGAACAGCGACCGCGACAGCGCCGGCAGGTCGACGCCGCCGGGCAGGTGGTTCGCCGTCATCAGCGCCAGCGTCTTGCGGCCGATCAGCCGCTCGCCGCCAGGCACCGTTCCGGTCAGCATCGCCTCGGCGAAGCGGACGTAGTCGGCGGTCGTCGACACCAGCCCGCCGCCGCCCGACACGAACGTCGGGGGCGCAAGGAAGCTGCTCGTCTGCGGATCGTCCTGCAGGTCGAGCCCGCCGCCCGCCGCCGGTGTGTAGCAGGCGGCGAAGCGGTGCGCCTGGCTCGGACGCACGGCGAAGCCGGTGTCGACCATGCCGACCGGCTCGAGGATGCGGCGCTTGAGGAAGTCCTCGAACGGCTCGCCCGCGATCAGCCCGACGAGGTAGCCGACGACATCGGTCGACACCGAATAGTTCCACGCCGTGCCCGGCGAGAACTCGAGCGGCAGGTCGGCCAGCGCGGCGATGAAGCTGTCGAGGTCGCCCGCCTTTTCGATCTCGCCGATCTTCAGCTGGCGATAGGCGGCGTCGACGTTGCTCCGGTTCTGGAAGCCGTAGGTCAGGCCGCTGGTATGCCGCAGCAGGTCGACCATCCGCATCGGCATCTGCGCCGGCGTCGTCGCGAAGCCGGTTGTGCGCGTGCCGGCGGCGAACACGCCGAGCTTCCTCCATGAAGGGATGAAGCGGTGCACGGGATCGTCGAGGGCGACCTTGCCCTCCTCGACCAGCATCATGAAGGCGAGGCTGGTCAGCGGCTTGGTCATCGAATAGACGCGGTAGATGGTGTCGTCGGCGATCGGCGTGCCGCGCTCGCGGTCGGCGAGGCCGGCCGTCGCGCGATATATTTGGCGCCCATGCCGCTGCACCGCGATGTCGGCCCCGACGAGCTTGCCGGGGTCGATGTAGCGTTCGCGCAGGAACGCCTCGATCCGCGCCAGGCGGCGCGCGTCGACGCCGCTCACAGGGTCGGCTGGTCGAAGCGGCGCGGGTAGATCTCGCCGTGGAGCTTAAGGATCGCCGTGCTCCCGGTCGTCGTGCACAGGGCGGGGATGACGGCGTGGACGACGCACGCGCCCGCCGCCACCGCCAGCTTCGCCGCCGTCGCCAGCGATGCGCGCATATGCTCGAAATACGTCTCGCCGACCGTTCGCGGATGGTCGAGGAGCAGGCGCCGGATCATCGTGGGTCCTCCCGTGATCCCCCTATCGCGCAAAACGGACGGGCATGACAACGCCGCATTCGCCGGCTATGCCGCCCCCCGGCGAGGGCGATTAGCTCAGTCGGTAGAGCGCCTGCTTTACACGCAGGATGTCGGCGGTTCGAGCCCGTCATCGCCCACCACGCTGCGCCCAAGTCCCTGCGCAACCGGAGTGTTGCCGCGCCGCAACATGGCCGCGCCGGCTGCCCGCCGTCATCAAGGCGCAGCCAATCTGTCGCCGGATGGTCATACGCGACGGCCACAAGCGCACCCAGCGAATCGGCGGATATTCAGCCGCCGTTCATGATTTTCGGGAGCGGGGTAATGCGCAACGTCTGGATGAACGCGTCGCTGGCGGCGATCGCGATGGCCTCGGCGACGGCGATCCACGCCCAGGAAACGACGGCGATCATCCGCGGGTCGGTGCAGAGCGCCGGCAACCCGGTCGACAATGCCCAGATCACGGTAACCAACGTTCCGTCGGGCACCGTCAGCCGTACCGTCAGCGACTCAAGCGGCGGCTTCAGCGTGTCCGGCCTGCGCTCGGGCGGCCCGTACACGGTCACGGTCACCTCGCCGGCGGGCAACTCGACCGTCACCGACATCTTCCTCCAGGTCGGCTCGCCGTTCGAGCTGCCGGTCGACGTCGGCAGCGTCGCCGACATCGTCGTCACCGCATCGAAGGTGAAGCGCGCCGGTATCGTCTCCGACGGCCCGCAGACGACGCTCGACGCCCTCCAGATCAGCAAGGTGTCGTCGATCAACCGCGACCTGCGCGACGTCGTCCGCCGCTCGCCGTTCGCCACGCTCGATCGGTCGAACGGCCAGTTCGGCTCGATCTCGCTGATCGGTACCAACCCGCGCTTCAACCGCTTCACCATCGACGGCGTCCAGATCGGCGACCAGTTCGGCCTCAACAGCGACGCCCAGCCGACGCGCCGCGGCCCGATCCCGTTCGACGCCGTCGACCAGGTGACGGTGTCGATCGCGCCCTACGACATCCGCCAGTCGAACTTCCAGGGCGGCGTCATCGACGCGACGATCAAGCAGGGCGACAACGACTATCACGTCAACGGCTTCTATTCGCAGTCGACGAGCGGCCTGCAGGGCAACCAGATCGGCAACGTCACCACTGGCATCGCCAGCTACCGCAGCGAGACCTACGGCGTCTTCGCCTCCGCGCCGATCATCAAGGACAAGCTGTTCATCTCGGGCGCCTACGAGCGCAACACCGATCCCCGGCCGCTGTCGCCCGGCTCCGTCAGCCAGGTCGCCAACCTGACCGCGGCCCAGGTCGCCCAGGTGCAGAGCATCGCCCAGAACGTGTACAACTATAACGCCGGCTATATTCTCGCGATCACCAACAACATCGACGAGAAGTTCGACGTCAAGCTCAGCTGGAACATCAACGACCGGCAGAAGTTCAAGATTACCTACATCAACGCCTATGACGCGACCGACAATCCGCAGAACAGCAGCCTGTCGGTCACCTCGCCGTCGATCGGCCTGGCGTCGGACGCCTACAAGCTGACCGAGGTCATCCACGCCGGCATCGCCCAGCTCAACTCCGACTGGACCGACCGTTTCTCGACCGAAGCGCGCT
>JAFARM010000411.1 GCA_019245455.1 Sphingomonadaceae bacterium
GACCTGCCGGCGGCGAGCTTCACCCGCCACCCCTATGCGCGGTCGCCGATCGGCAGCATCGCCGATCTGGACAGCGCGACGCTCGACGACATCCGCGCCTTCCACGCCACCTACTACCGCCCCGACAACGCCGTGCTGGTGGTCAGCGGCAATTTCGATCCCGTGCAGCTGAACGCCTGGGTCGATCAGTATTTTGGACCGATCCCGACGCCCAAGCGGCCGATCCCGCGCGTCACCGTGACCGAGCCGCCGCGAACCGTGCCGACGCGCGTCACGCTCCACGCCGCCGCGACGCCGCTGCCGGCGGTGGCGATCAGCTGGCACATCCCGCCGGCGCGCTCGCCCGACGACGCCGCGCTGACGGTGCTCGACGCCGTCCTGTCGGCGGGCGAATCGTCGCGGCTGTACGAGGACCTCGTCTACAAGGATCAGCTGGCGACGAGCGCGGGGAGCCAGCTCGACGATCGCCACGATACCGGGCTGCTCGCCGTCTATGCGATCATGGCCGGCGGCAAGGACGCGGCGGCGGGCGAGGCGGCGCTGCGCCGCGAGGTCGCCCGGCTGCGCGATGCGCCGGTCAGCGCGGCCGAGCTCGACATCGCCAAGAACCAGCTGCTGACCGCGGCGATCAAGAGCCGCGAGACGCCGCTCGGCCGCGCCTCGACGCTGGCGCAGGCCGTGATCGTCGAGGGCGATCCGGCGGCGGCCGACCGCGACCTTGCCGCGCTCGCCGCGGTGACGGCGGCCGACGTGCAGCGGGTCGCGCGCAAGTACCTGGCGGACAACGCCAGCGCGACGATCCGCTACCTCCCCGCCGCCCCCGGCGCGGCGTCGGACCCATCGCTCAAGGTCGCGCCGACGGTGGTCGTCGCCCCGCTCGCGGTGCCGCCCGACGTGCCGGTCGTCACCGCCGCCGCGCCGGGCGAGCGCCTTGCGCCGCCGCCGCCGGGCGCGCCGGTGCCGGTGCCGGTGCCGGTCGTCGCCGAGCGCACCTTGCCGAACGGCCTGCGCGTCGCGGTCGCCAGCCGCCACGACGTGCCGCTGATCGCCGCCGTCCTCGTCACGCCGGGCGGGGCGGCGACCGATCCCGCCGGCCGCGCCGGCACGGCGGAGCTGATGGCGACGCTGCTGACCAAGGGCACCGCCACCCGCTCGGCGACGCAAATCGCGCACGAGGTCGAGGCGCTCGGCGGCAGTATCGGCGCCGGCGCTGGCTGGGACGGGGTAACGCTGAGCCTCGCCGTCAAGGCCGACCGTATCGCGCCGGCGATGGCCGTGTTCGCCGATGTCGCCCGCCACCCCGCCTTCGCGCCGGAGGAGATCGAGCGCGCGCGGACGCAGGCGATCGACGACGCGACGATCGCGCTGACCGACCCCAAGGCGGTGGCGCGGATGACGGCGACCAAGGCGGTTTTCGGCGCGACGACCTATGGCCATGTCGCCAGCGGCACGCCGGCATCGCTGAAGGCGATCACGCGCGCCGACATCGCCGGGGCCTATGCCGCCGGGGCCGGCACCGCCGGCGCGACGCTTATCCTGACCGGCGACATCACGCCCGACGCCGCGGTCGCGCTGGCGACGAAGGCGTTCGGTGAATGGACCGCGCCCGCCGCGCCGCCTGCGCCGCCGCCGGCGGCACAGGCCTACCCCGCGCCGCGCACCGTCGTCGTCGACCTGCCGAGCGCGGCGCAGGCGTCGGTCGTCGTCGCGCGTCCCGGCCTGGCGCGGGGCGACCCCGCTTACTACCCAGGCCTCGTCGCCAACGCGGCGCTCGGCGGCGGCTTCGGCTCGCGGCTCAACATGGAGATCCGGGTCAAGCGCGGCCTCGCCTACGGCGCCGGCAGCGGGCTCGACGCGCGGCGCGGGGTCGGCTCGCTGACCGCAGCGACGGCGACCAAGAACGCGTCTGCCGCCGAGGTGGCGACGCTGATCGCCGGCGAGATGCGGCGGCTGGCGACCGTCCCCGTCGCGGCGAACGAGCTCGCCGTGCAGAAGGCGGTGTTGACCGGCGACTTCGGCCGCCAGGTCGAGACCGTCGCCGGACTGGCCGGGCGGCTGGCGGGGCTGGCGATCGACGGGGTGCCGCTGGACGAACTCGCCGCCTTTTCAGCGAAGGTCGAGGCGGTATCGGCGGCGGATGTCCAGAGGGTCGCGGCGAGCCTGTTCGATCCGGCCAAGGCGAGCACGGCCATCGTCGGCGACGCCCACGCCTTTCCGCTGCCGGCGGGGGCGAGCGTGGTTCCGGCGGCGAAGCTCGACTTGGATGCGGCGGTGCTGCCGTGAACACTTCCTTCTTGTCATCCCGGCGAAAGCGGGGACCGGGACCGCTCTCTTCCTGTCATCCCCGCGAAAGCGGGGACCCATCTCCCGCGGCTTTGAGAGATGGGCCCCCGCTTTCGCGGGGATGACAAGGGTGGTCGGATGACACGGGCGGGCGAATGATCGCCACCTTCTCCCCCCGCCAGCTCGCCCATGCCCCCGCGCGCGAGATGCACAACGGCGGCTGGACGCCCCACGCCGAGACCGTCGCGCGGGCGGAGTCGATCGTCGCTGCCCTGCCCGGCCTCACGCCCGCGACCGACCATGGCCGCGCGCCGCTGCTGGCGGTGCATAGCGCCGAGTACCTCGACTTCCTCGAAGTCGCGCACGGCCTGTGGCGTGCGGCCGGGCGCGACGGCGACGCGATCCCCTATGTCTGGCCGGTCGTCGGGCGGCGGCCGCTCACGCTGCAGCGGATCGACGCGTTGCTGGGCCGCTTCAGCTTCGACGCGGCGACGCCGATCGCCGAGGGCACCTGGGGCGCGGCGTACTGGGGGGCGCAGACGGCACTGACCGCGCTCGACCGCGTGCTCGGCGGCGAGCGGAGCGCCTTCGCCCTGTGCCGCCCGCCGGGGCACCATGCCGGCGCGGATTATTTCGGCGGCTACTGCTACCTGAACAATGCCGCGATCGTCGCGCGGGCGGCGCAGCGCGCGGGCCGGGGGCGGGTCGCGATCCTGGACATCGACTATCACCACGGCAACGGCACGCAGGACATCTTCTGGGACGATGCGAGCGTCTTCTACGCCTCGCTCCACGCCGATCCGGCGACCGACTATCCGTTCTTTTGGGGCCATGCCGACGAGGTCGGCGGCGGCGCGGGCCGGGGCGCGACGCTCAACCTGCCGCTGCCGCAGGGGACTGGCCTGGCCGAGTACCTGCCAGCGCTCGACCGGGCGCTGGCGGCGATCCGCGACTTCGCGCCGGACCTGCTCGTGGTGTCGTTCGGCGCGGACACCTTCGAGGGCGACCCGATCTCGGGCTTCGCGCTGGCGACGGCGGATTTTACGCCGGTCGCGGCGCGGATCGCGGCCGCAGGCTGGCCGGCGGTGGTGGTGATGGAGGGCGGCTATGCGACGGCGGCGCTGGGGGCGAACGTCGCGGCATTCCTGAGGGGGTTTGATTGAGCGGAGCGGGCGTGTTCGCGCGGATCGTGGCGATCCGTGGCCACCGTTCGATGTCATCCCGACGCAGGCCGGGACCCATGATCTCCGACGTCCGTGATCATGGGTCCCGGCCTTCGCCGGGATGACAAGTCGAAGGGCCGCCGGCGCGGCGAAGCTGCGAGCCTGCCCCGGCGCAGGCCGGGGGCGGACGGGTTCGGGCGTGAAGATCGCCCGCCCGCCGGCCGCTCGTCGGCTGAGTCGGGCGCTAAGCGGCAAACGCTGAAGGAGCGTTTCCCGCTTAGCGCCTCGCCAGCCTAGAGGACGTGCTTCGTGCCCCGCACCCGGTTGTGCTTGAAGCGGTCGATGTGCCGCGCGGCGGCGTCCTGCATATCGAGGATCTTCTTCTTGTCGGCGGCGCTCAGATGGCCGCCGTTGCGCGCCTTCAGCCGTAGCTTGGCGCGCGTGATGAGGTTCTGCTCCTGGCGCAGGATGCGCGCCTCGTGGCCGCTGATGCGGCCGCTGCGGACCCCGGCGTCGATCGAGCTGCGCTGCTCGATCTGGCGGGCGTTGATCGCCGCGGCAGCGGGCATGGCGGTGCCGGCCATCAGGGCGACGGCGGCGGCGACGAGGATGCGGTTCAAGACGGTTCTCCTGTGACGGAAGATCACGCGCGCCCTAACGCCGCCGGGGGCGAAACGATCCGTCGCACTGGCGGCGGACTTGCCGGTGGTGAAGCCCGGCGATAAGACCTTGATCCCGAACAACCATCGGCCGGAGTCCCATGCGCCCCATCGCTGTCGCTGCTTCACTTCTCGCCCTTGCCGCCGGCACGCTTGCCGCGCCGCTTCTCGCTGCGCGCGCAGCGGTCGCGCCCAAGTACGGCGACTTCGGCTTCGCCACCGCCGGCATGGACAAGTCGGTCAAGCCCGGCGACGACTTCTGGAGCTATGCCAACGGCACGTGGGACAAGACGACGGCGATCCCCGCCGATCGCCGCACCTACGGCTCGTTCGCGCTATTGGATGACCTGTCGCGCGAGCGCACCCGCGCCATCATCGAGGGCGCGGCCAAGGCCGGGCCGGACGCCGACGCCGATACCCGCCGCGTCGGCACCTACTACGCCGCCTTCATGGACGAGGGCGGCATCGAGGCGCGCGGCACCGCGCCGATCAAGGCCGACCTCGCCCGCATCGCCGCGATCAAGGATGCCCACGACCTGGCGGTCGCCTTCGGCCGCGACGCGCGCGTCGGCGTCGGCGGCCCGTTCCGCATCGAGGTCGAGCAGGATCCGAAGAACCCGACGCGCTACATCGCCGGGCTCGGCCAGTCGGGGCTCGGCCTGCCCGACCGCGACTATTACCTGCAGGACACGCCCAAGTTCGTCGAGACGCGGGCGAAGTACGCCGCCCACATCGCCGCCATGTTCCGCCTCGCCGGCTTCGACAATGCCGACGCGCGGGCGAAGGCGGTCGTCGACCTCGAGACGGCGATCGCCCGCGTCCATTGGACCCGCGTCGAGAATCGCGATCCGGTCAAGACCTACAACCCGCGCTCGCCCGCCGCGCTCGCCGCCGAGGCGCCGGGGATGGACTGGGCCGCCTACCTCGCCGCCGCGGGCCTCGAGCGGGAGAGCGTGCTCGACGTCGGCCAGCCGACCGCCTTCGCCGGCACGGCCAAGCTGATCGCCGGGCAGCCCGTCGCGGTCTGGCGCGACTACCTCGCCTACCGCCTGCTGTCCGCGCGCGCGCCGGTCCTACCCAAGGCCTTCGTCGACGAGAACTTCGCCTTCACCGGCACCGTGCTGAACGGCCAGCCGCAGCTACAGGCGCGGTGGAAGCGCGGCGTCGACGCGGTCGACGAGGCGATGGGCGAGGCGGTCGGCAAGCTGTACGTCGCCAAGTATTTTCCGCCCGAGGACAAGGCCAAGGTCGACGCGCTGGTCCACAACCTGCTCGCCTCGATGGGCGCGCGGATCGACGAGGCGACGTGGATGTCGCCGGCGACCAAGGCTGAGGCGCACGCCAAGCTCGCCACCTTCGACCCCAAGCTCGGCTACCCGTCGAAGTGGCGCGACTACACCAAGCTCGTCGTGACCAACGATCCGGTGGCGAACGACGCGGCCGCCGCGGCGTTCGAGTATGACCGGAACCTCGCCAAGCTCGGCGGTCCGATTGACCGGACCGAGTGGGGCATGACGCCGATGACGATCAACGCCTACTACAACCCGCCGATGAACGAGATCGTCTTCCCCGCCGCGATCATGCAGCCGCCGTTCTTCGACCCCAACGCCGACATGGCGCTCAACTACGGCGCGATTGGCGCGGTGATCGGTCACGAGATCAGCCACGGCTTCGACGACCAGGGGCGGCAGTACGACGCCAAGGGGGCGCTGCGCGACTGGTGGACGCCGGCCGACGGGGCGGCGTTCAAGGCGCGCGCCGACCGGCTGGTCAAGCAGTACGACGCCTATGAGCCGCTGCCCGGCACGCACGTGCAGGGGGCGCTGACGCTCGGCGAGAACATCGCCGACCTGTCGGGACTGCGCATCGCCTATGAGGCGTACCACCTCTCGCTCCACGGCAAGCCCGACAAGGTCATCGACGGGCTGAGCGGCGACCAGCGCTTCTTCCTCGGCTGGGCGCAGGTGTGGCGCGGCAAGACGCGCGACGCGGCGCTGCTGGCGCGGCTGACGAGCGACCCGCACTCGCCGGAACGCTACCGCGTGTGGACCTTCCGCAACTTCGATCCGTGGTACGCCGCCTTCAATGTCCAGCCGGGCGACAAGATGTACCTGAAGCCCGTGGACCGCGTCCGGATCTGGTAGGTCACTCCATCGCTATATGCTCGGGGTCCGGTGCCGCCGCGCGGCGCGGGGCCCTGAGCAGCAGGACGAGCGGCACCAGCGCCACCGACATCCACATCATCAGCGTGAAGTCGTCGAGATAGGCGATCATTGCCGCCTGCCCGTTGACCGTCGCGTCGAGCAGCGCCAGCACCGTGTCGCCGGTCGCCCCCAATGCACGCGCGATGTTGGGATCGGCGCCGGGCAGCGCGAAGGGCGTCACCGCGCTGCCGATGTCGGCATGGGCGATCTGCGTCTGGCGGGCGAGGATGCCGACCGACAGGCTGACCCCGACCGAGCCGCCGAGGTTGCGGAGCAGGCTGTAGAAGCTCGACGCGTCGGTCCGAAGCGCCGGGGCGACGGTGGCGAACACCAGAGTGTTCAGCGGCACGAAGATCAGCCCGACGCCGAAGCCCTGGACGAAGCCCGTCGTCAGGAACGGCGTCATGCCCATCACCGGCGAGAAGCCGGTCATCACCCACATCGAGCCGGCGACGAGGCTCATGCCGATCATCATCAGCAGGCGTGCGTCGACCTTGCCGATGATGCGGCCGACCAGCAGCATCGCCACCATCGTGCCGACGCCGCGCGGGGCCATGGCGAAGCCGGCGGTGACGACGGGGTAGCCGTACAGCTGCTCGAGCATCGGCGGCAGCAGCGCGCTGGTCGCCACCTGCAGCATCCCGACGACGAAGATGAAGCCGAAGCCGGTCAGGATGTTGCGGTCGCGGAGCAGCTCGGCGGGCAGGATCGTCTCGCCGCGCGTCAGGATGTGGACGCCGAACACCCACAGGCCGGCGACGGCGGTCGCGGCCTCGATCATCACCTCGCGGCTGCTGAACCAGTCGAGCTGCTGCCCTCGGTCGAGCATCAGCTGCAGGGCGCCGATGCCGATGCCGAGCGCGACGAAGCCGAACAGGTCGAACTTGCGCTTCAGCGACTCGCCGCCCGGCAGGAACAGGACCGCGCCCGCCAGCGCCAGCAGGCCGAACGGCAGGTTGACGTAGAACACCCAGCGCCAGCTGTAGTTGTCGGTCAGCCACCCGCCGAGCACCGGGCCCATCACCGGCCCGACCATGATGCCCAGCCCCCACAGCGCCATGGCCTGCCCGTGCTTCTCGCGCGGATAGGCGTCCAACAGGAACGACTGGCCGAGCGGGATGATGAACGCGCCCGACGCGCCCTGGATCAGGCGGAAGGCGACCATCTCGCCCAGCGACTGCGCCAGCCCGCACAGCATCGACGCGCCGACGAAGCCGCCGATCGCGATCAGGAACAGCCGCTTGCGCCCCAGCTTGCCGCCGAGCCAGGCCGTCAGCGGCGTCGCGATGGCGGCGGCGACGATGTACGACGTCAGCACCCACGTCACCGTGTCCGACGCCGCGCCGAGGCTCGCCTCCATGTCGGGCAAAGCGACGTTGGCGATCGTCGAGTCGAGCACCGTGATGAACGACGCCAGCATGATGACGCAAGTGATGACGAACGGCGGCACGGGCTTCGCCCGGTCGCGCGCGCCGAAAGGCAGCGCGGCGGTGGCCACTTAAGCTCCCTCCCCCCCCGTGAGCGAAGCAAACGGAGAGCGGGGAGGGATAGGGTTGGGGCACGGGAGGACAGCCCCGCTCCTCCCCCACCGGGGGAGGTGGCGCGGAACGCGCCGGAGGGGGCGTGCGAGAGGCTGCGCTACCCCCTCCGTCACGGCTGCGCCGTGCCACCTCCCCCCGAGGGGGAGGAGCGCCGGCGTCACTTCCCTGCGCTCCGCAGGTCCACCGTCACGCTCGCGCTCAGGCCCGCGATCGGCGGCAGGCTGCGGTGGTCGTCGATGGCGATGCGAACCGGCACGCGCTGGACGACCTTGACCCAGTTGCCCGTCGCGTTCTGCGCCGGCAGGACCGAGAACTCGCTGCCCGTGCCGCCGCCGATCGACTCGACGTGGCCAGACAGCGGCGTGCCCGGATAGGCGTCGAGCTTGACGCGCGCCTTCTGCCCGACGCGCATATGGTCGAGGTCGGTCTCCTTGAAGTTGGCGTCGACCCAGTCGTGGTTGGACACCAGCAGGCTCATCGTCGGGATGCCGGTGGCGACGATCTGGCCGGGCTGAACCTTGGTCGTCTGGCTGGCGAGCCCGTCGGCCGGCGCACGCACCGTCGTCCGCCGCAGGTCGAGCGCCGCCTTGTCGACTGCCGCCTTCGCCGCGAGCACGAGCGGGTGCTGGTCGACCGGGCCCTTCATGTCGCCGGCCATCGCCGCGGCGGCATTCGCCTGCGACGCGAGCGCGCTGTCATAGTCGGCGCGCGCCTGCGCCAGCGTGTGCTCGGCCTGCTCCAGGCGCGCGCGGGTGGTGAAGCCGTTCGCCATCAGCTCCTGCTGCCGCTTGAGGTCGATCTCGGCATAGCCGATCGCCTCCTTCTTGCCGGCGACGTCGGCACCCTTGCCGGTGACGTTGGTGCGGAGCGCCAATACCTGCGCGCGGGCGCCGGCGAGGTTCGCCTGCGCCTGTTCCAGCGCGATGCGGAACGGCTCGGGATCGATCGTGTAGAGGATGTCGCCGCGATGCACGCGCTGGCTGTCACGCACGTTGACGGCGACGACGCGGCCGGTGACGTCGCTCGAAATCGACACCTTGTCCCGGGCGACATAGGCGTTGTCGGTCGACACCGACCGGCCGGCGTTCAGGAAGTAATAAGCGGCGCCGCCCAGGATCAGCAGCGGGACCAGCGCCATCAGCACGGGGCGGCGCAGGCGCTGCCACAGCGTCCGCGGGGCGGCGACCGCCTGGTCGCGTCCGACGACATCGTGCATCACGCCACTCCTGCCTTGGCCTCGGTGGTCCGCGCGGCGCGGTTCGACAGATTGGCCCGAACCGCGTTCAACGCGCCGATCGTCACGTCGAGCCGATCGGGCGCGATGCCCGTGACGCTTTCCGCCATCACCTCGTCGCCCAGCGCGCGCAGCTGCCCCAGCAGCGGGCGCGCGGCGTCGGTCAGGTGCAGCCGCCAGGCGCGGCGGTCGGCGGGATCGGGGCGGCGCTCGACCAGCCCCGCCTCGGCGAGCCGGTCGACCATGCGGCACAAGGTGATCGTCTCGACCTCGAGATAATCGGCAAGCCCGGTCTGATTGATCCCCTCGTTGCGCGACAGGGCGAACAGCACCTGCCATTGCGCCCGGCTGACACCCAAGGCCCGCGCGCGCGCGTCGAAGCGGCGGCGGATCAGCCGGCTGACATCACCGACCAGGAACGCGAGCGAGTCATCTGCCATGCACGGCAGATAATAAGCACGCTTGTTATGTGCAAGGTTATTTCGGCGTGGCGTCGACCGGTGCGCCAGGCGTGATCTCGGGAACGATCGCCTGCGGGACCTGGCCCGCCTTGCGCGCGGCGCGGTACTGGTCCTGGATCGCCTGGTTGCACCCCGTCCCACCGCCGGGACCGACGGCCGAGCAGCTGCCGATGCCGCCGCCGGCGCCGCCCGTCGCGTCGCCAAGAAGCGCCTTGCGGTTGGTTCCCTCGAAAGGCCCGTCGGGCTTGACGTCGCTCCTCACGGTCGGCGGGATGCGGTAGCGGTCCTCGTCCGGCCGGCGGGTGCAGACGATGATCTCGTCGGGATCGGTCGACTTGGGGCAGGGATCGGTGCCGAAGACGGTGACGAGCTTCTGCCGCGGCAGGCTGGTGTCGGCAGGCGCGGGCTTCAGCGACGAATAGCCGGTCGCAGGCGCGGTCTGGGCAGACCCGGGAACGGCGGCGAGCAGCATCAGGGCGGCGATCATGGGGCGCGGCATCGCTTCGTCTCCAGGCGGGTCGGCGCGACCTTTAGCAGACCGCGATGAACGCTCAATGCGGGTCCACAACCAAGGGGCCGCGGATATGTTTCGGCCCCGCCCTTGCGGAACAGCTGCGGCGAACCGACGTTTATCGTCGACGAGGAGAGCCGCCGATGTCGCCGCTGCTGATCGCCATGACCCTTCTCGGTTGCAGCGACGCCGGCGATCAGTGCCGAGAGGTGCGCATCCTCCCCGCGCGCTACGCCACGGTCGAGGCGTGCAACGCCGCCGCGGGCGATGTCCTGACCCGCCTCGCCGAAGCCGAGGCGCCGGTCATGGCCGTCCACTGCGCGAAGGTCGCCGGTCCGGTCGCGCCGACGCTGATCGCGAGCCGGTAAACTTCATTTCGTCATCCCCGCGCAAGCAGGGACCCATCTCTTGCGATTTGACAAGCGGCGACGGAACACGTCGCCTCTAGGCCAGCATCGGGAGATGGGTCCCCGCTTTCGTGGGGATGACAACAGGCTTCCGGACGACCGTCAGGACCCCGTCGGCACCGCCGCGCCCGGGTACGTCGTCGCCCAGCTGCCGCCGAGCGAGCGGATCAGCGCTACCGCCGTCGCCTGCTGCGTCACTTCGGCCTGGACCAGCGTCCGCCGCGCGGTGAGCGCCGTCGTCTGGTTGGTGACCACGGTGGTGAAGTCGACCTGGCCGGCGAGATACTGGTTCAGGACCAGCGCTTCGGTCTGATCGGCCGCCTGCGACGCGGCCTGGCGCAGCGTCGTCGTCACCGCCTCCTGCCGGGTACCGGCGAGCTGATCCTCGACATCCTGCAGTGCGGCGAGCACCGTCTGGCGATAGGTCGCGACCGTCTGGGCATAGGCCGCGCGGGCGGCGGCGACGCGGGCGCTCGTCAGCCCGCCGTTGAAGATCGTCTGCGCCAGCGACGCGCCGACCGACCACAGGAAGGCGCTGCCGGTGAACAGGTTGCTGATCGTCGTCGCCGACTGCCCGACCGATCCTGTCAGTGTCAGGTTGGGGAAATAGCCGGCGACCTCGACGCCGATGCCGGCGTTGGCGGCGGCGACGCGGCGCTCGGCCGCGGCAACGTCGGGGCGGCGCTGAAGGAGGGCGGCGGGCACGTCGAGCGGCACCGCCGGCACCACCGGCTGCCACTTGACGGGCTGGATGACGAAGGTCGCCGGCGGCTGCCCGGCGAGGACGGCAACAGCGTGCTCGAGCACCGCCCGCTGGCGGACGAGCTCGGCCAAGTCGCCGCGGGTCGAGGCGACCTGCGTCTCGGCCTGCAAAATGTCGGTCCTCGCCGCGACGCCCGCGTTGTAGCGGTTGACGGTGATCTGCAGCGCCCGGTCGAACGATTTGCCCGTCGCCTCGACCAGCGCGATCTCGGCGTCGAGGGCGCGGACCTGGAGGAAGTCGGTGGCGAGTTCGCTCTGCGCCGACAGGCGGGCGTTGGCGAGGTCGGCGGCGCTGGCGGCGGCGTTGCCCTTGGCCTGCTCGACCGAACGGCGGACGCGGCCCCACAGGTCGGGTTCCCAGCTCGCGCCGCCGGTGATGCGGTAGCGCGCGCCGCCGCCCGCGGAGCCCAGCGTCGTGCTGCCACTGCCGGTCGAGGTGCCCCCCGTCGCCGTGCCGGTGCCGGTGCCGACGCCGCCGCCGCCGGCGGTGACGATCGTCCCCGCGCTGCCGCCGCCGCCCGACTTGGTCACCGACGGCGTCACCTGGAGGGTCGGGAAATAGCTGGCGCGGGCCTCGCGAACGAGCGCGCGCGCCTGGTCGTAAGCGGCGGCGGCAGCGAGCACGTTCTGGTTGTCGACGTTGATCCGGGCGCAGAGGTCATTGAGCACGGGGTCGCCGAACAGCGTCCACCACGCGCCCTTGTCGAGCGCGTCGCCCGGCGCGGCGGGGGTCCAGGTGACGCCCGCCGCCTCCTTGAACGCCGGCGGCGTGGCGGCCGACGGGCGGTGGTAATTCGGGCCGACGGTGCAGGCGGAGAGGGCGAGGGCGAGAGTTGCGACCTTCAGCTTGTCATCCCCGCGAAAGCGGGGACCCATCTCCCGCCGTCCGATCGTGGCGACGGCGTGCGTCGCATCTGGACCAGGCTTGGGAGACGGGTCCCCGCTTTCGCGGGGATGACGACGAAAGGAAGGCGGCACCCTCATGCATACTCCGGGTTGAACTGGCTCGCGCGCCGTACCGCGCCCTTACGGCGGAAGCGGTCGAGCGCGAGGTAGACGACCGGCGTCGTCAGCAGCGTCAGCACCTGGCTGACCAAGAGCCCGCCGATGATGGCGATGCCGAGCGGGTGCCTGAGCTCCGCCCCTTCGCCCCAGCCGATCGCCAGCGGCACCGCGCCGAACACGGCGGCGAGCGTCGTCATGACGATCGGGCGGAAGCGGAGAAGCGAGGCGCGGGTGATCGCCTCGCGTGGGCTCAGTCCCTCCTCGCGCTCGGCGGCAAGCGCGAAGTCGATGATGAGAATGGCGTTCTTCTTGACGATGCCGATCAGCAGGACGACGCCGATCAGGGCGATGATCGAGAATTCGGTGCCCGTCGCCAGCAGGCCGATGACCGCGCCGACGCCGGCCGACGGCAGGGTCGACAGCACCGTAATCGGGTGGATCAGGCTTTCGTAGAGGATGCCAAGGACGATGTAGATGGTGACGATCGCCGCCAGGATCAGCCACGGCGTCGACTTCAGCGAATCCTGGAACGCCTTGGCCGTGCCGGCGAAGCCGCCGTGGACGGTGGCGGGCGCGTTGACCTGCGCCAGCGCGTCGGCGAGCACCGGCACGGCGTCGGACAGCGACTTTCCGGGCGCGACGTTGAAGCTGATCGTCGCCGCCGGCGACCCCGCCTGGTGGTTGATCGACGCCGCCGTCGCGCGCGTGTCGTAACGGGCGAAGGCGGCGAGCGGGACCATGGTCGCTGGCGTCGCCGACAATGGGCTGCCCGACGCCTGGACATCGCCGTTGGTCGACGCCGCCGGCGCGGTCGCGTTCTGCGGGGTGGTCGCAGCCGCGCCGATGACCCCGCCGCCGGTCGTCGTCGCCCCCGCGCCGCCGCCCTTCAGCGCCGCCGCCGGGGCGTTCGCCGCGACGTAGATGGTGGCGAGCGCCTGCGGGTTCTGGCGGAACGGCGCGGCCGCCTCCATGATCACCTTGTACTGGTTGAGGTCGGAATAGATCGTCGCCACGCCGCGCTGCCCGAAGGCGTCGTAGAGGATGTTGTCGACGTCGCGCGACGTGACGCCGAGCCGGGCGGCCGAATCGCGGTCGACGGTGACGAAGGTCTCGACCCCGTTCTGCTGCGTGTCGGCGTCGACGTCGGTCAGCACCGGCGACCGCTTGAGGATCGCGACCATGCGGTCGGCATATTGCGGCAGCGTCACGGGGTCGTCGCCCGACAGCGTGTACTGGTAGTTGGCATTGCCCTGCCGGCCGCCGACGCGCACGTCCTGCACCGGCGACAGGAACAGCTGCGCGCCGGTGACGCGCGCCAGCTTGGGCCGCAGCCGGCCGATGACGGTCATGCTGCCGACGCCGGGCCGCTGGCTCTTGGGGATAAGGGTCGCGAAGGCGAAGCCGCCGCCGCCGCCGCGGTTGCCGCCGCCGCCGGTGAAGCCGACGATGGTGGCGATGTCGGGATCGCTCTTCACGATCCGCGTCAGCTGCGCGAGCTTCGCCGACGACGCCTGGAACGACGCCCGCTGGTCAAGGCGCAGGCCGCCCGCAAGGCTGCCGGTGTCCTGGTCGGGGAAGAAGCCCTTGGGGATCGCCGCCCACAGATAGACGTTAATGCCGATCGTCGCGACGAGGATCAGCAGCACCAGCGCGACATTGTCGAGCGCCCAGTCGAGCGCGACTCCATAGCCGCGGATCGTCCGGTCGAACCCGCCCTCGATGGCGCGGGAGAAGCGGTTCGGCCGCCCCTCGTCCTTGCCCTTCAGCAGCAGCGCGGCGATCATCGGCGTGGTCGTCAGCGAGATGACGAGGCTGATCAGCACCGACGCCGACAGGGTGACGGCGAACTCGCGGAACAACCGCCCGACGATGCCGCCCATGAACAGGAGCGGGATGAACACGGCGACGAGGCTGATCGAGATCGAGACGACGGTGAACCCCACCTCGCGGGCACCACGGAGCGCCGCATCCATCGGCGTCATCCCGTCCTCGACGTGGCGGACGATGTTTTCCAGCACGACGATCGCGTCGTCAACGACGAAGCCGGTGGCGACCGTCAGCGCCATCAGCGACAGGTTGTTCAAGGAAAAGCCGGCGAGATACATGACGCCGAGCGTGCCCAGCAGCGAGACGACGACGGCGACCGCCGGCACCACCGTCGCCCGCCACGAGCGCAGGAAGATGGACACGACGATGACCACCAGGATCGTCGCGATCGCCAGCGTGATCTCGACATCGCGGAGCGACGCGCGGATCGTCGTCGTGCGGTCGCTCGCCACCGTCAGCTCGATGTCGGCGGGCAGCCCCGCACGGAGCGCCGGGAGCTGGGCCTTGACCGCCTCGACCGCGGCGATGATGTTCGCGCCGGGCTGGCGGCTGATGACGGCGACGACCGCCGGGCGGCCGTTGAACAGGCCGACGGTGCGCGCGTCCTCCGGCCCGTCGGTCACCTCGGCGATGTCGCTCAGCCGAACCGCCGCTCCGTTCCGGTAGGCGATGATCAGCGGCCGATAGTCGGCGGCCGAGCGCCGCGTCGCGCTGGTCGTGATCTGGAACGATTCGCCGCCGGCATGGACCGTCCCCTTCGGCCGGTTGGGGTTGGTTGCGGCCAGCGCCGCGCGCACGTCCTCAAGGCTGATGCCCAGCCGCGACAGGGCAAGCGGGTTGACGTCGACGCGCACGGCGGGGAGCGCGCCGCCGCCGATCTGCACCTCGCCGACGCCGGGCAGCTGCGACAGGTTCTGCTGCACGACATTCGACGCCGCGTCGAAGATCTGGAACGCGCTCCGCGTCTTGCTGGTCAGCGCCAGGATCATGATCGGCGCGTCGGCGGCGTTGATCTTGCGGTACGTCGGGTTCGACCGCAGCGTCGCCGGCAGGTCGACCCGCGCCGCCGCGATCGCCGCCTGCACGTCGCGCGCCGCGCCGTTGATGTCGCGACCGAGGTTGAACTGCAGCGTGATCCGCGCCGACCCCGTCGACGATTGGCTGGTCATCTCGGACACGTCGGCAATGGTGCCCAAGCGCCGCTCGAGCGGGGTCGCAACGCTGGACGCCATGGTCGCCGGCGACGCGCCCGCGAGGCTGGCGTTGATGGCGATGGTCGGGAAGTCGACCTCGGGCAGCGGCGACACGGGCAGGACGAAGAAGGCGGCGATGCCCGACAGCGCGACGCCGATCGTCAAGAGGATCGTCGCGATCGGCCGGCGGATGAACGGCGACGACAGGCTCACGCGGCCGGCACCGGGCTGGCGATGGGGTGACGCGGCTTCGCCAGCCGGTCGAAGGCGAGATAGATGACCGGCGTCGTGAACAGCGTCAGCATCTGGCTGACGACCAGCCCGCCGAAGATGGCGAGGCCGAGCGGCCGCCGCAGTTCCGACCCCTCGCCCCAGCCGATCATCAGCGGCACCGCGGCGAACAGCGCGGCCAAGGTAGTCATCATGATCGGGCGGAAACGCAGCAGCGCCGCCTGGTGGATCGCGTCGCGCGGGGCCATGCCCTCCTCGCGCTCGGCGGCGAGGGCGAAGTCGATCATCATGATCGCGTTCTTCTTGACGATGCCGATCAGCAGCACGATGCCGATGATGCCGATGACGCCGAGGTCGTTGCCGGTGACGATCAGCATGAGGAGCGCGCCGATGCCCGCCGACGGCAGGGTCGACAGAATCGTCAGCGGATGGATGTAGCTTTCGTAGAGCACGCCGAGCACGATGTAGACCGTGACCACCGCCGCCAGGATCAGCCACAGCTGGTTCGACAGGCTGCGCGTATAGGCGTCCGACGCGCCGAGGAAGGTCAGCCCGACCGTGTTCGGCAGGTGGACCGCCGCGGCCGCATCCTTCATCGCCTGCACCGCACCGCCGAGGCTGACGCCCGGCGCGGGGTCGAAGCCGATGGTCGAGGCCGGGTACTGCGCGACGTGCGTCACGGCGAGCGGCACGCGCTTGGGCACGATGCGGGCGATGGCGGCAAGCGGCACCGGCTTCCCCGTCGACGACTGCAGCTGCAGCTGACCGAGGCCCTGCAACCCGGCGAGCTCGTTCGGCATCGCCTCCAGGATGACGCGGTACTGGTTAGATTGGGTGAAGATGGTCGAGATGATCCGCTGCCCGAAGGCATTGTACAGCGCGTCGTCGACGGCGGACGCGGTGATCCCCAGGCGGGCGGCGGTGTCGCGGTCGATGTCGACGAAGGCCGACAGCCCGTCCTGCTGGACGTCGCTGACGACCGCGCCGAGCTTGGCGCTGGTCCGCATCTCGGCGGCCAGCTTCTGCGACCAGGTGGCGACGTCGGCGGTCGTCGCGCCGGTCAGGCTGGCGCGATAGGTCGTCGGCCCGGTCTCGGCGTCGATCGACAGGTCCTGCACCGGCTGGAACCACACCGTCACCCCGGCGACGCCGCGGGCGCGGTCCTGCAGGCGGGCGATGACCGTGTCGAGGCTGCCGTCGCGCTCGCCCTTGGGGTGCAGGTTGATGAGCAGCCGGCCGCTGTTCTGCGTCGGGTTGACCCCATCCACGCCGAGGTACGACGACAGGCTGGCGACCGCCGGGTCCTGCGCCAGCGCGCGGGCGACGTCGTTCTGCAAGCCCGCGGCGCGGTCATAGGCGACCGACTGGGCGGTACGGACGACCGCCTGCACCTGCCCCGTGTCCTGCACCGGGAACAGCCCCTTGGGGATGGCGATGTAGAGCACCGCCGCCAGCACCACCGAGGCGAGGAACACCGCCAGCGTCAGCGCACTGTGGTCGAGCACCCAGGTCAGCGCCTTGTCGTAGCGGCCGTTGACCCGGTCGAAGACGCGCTGCGTCGCGCGGGCGAAGCGCGAGTCGCTGCCGTGGCTCTTCAGCATCCGCGCGCTCATCATCGGCACCAGCGTCAGGGCGACAATGGCCGAGATGACGATGGTGACGGCCAGCGCCACGGCGAACTCGCGAAACAGCCGCCCGACGACGTCGCCCATGAACAGCAGCGGGATGAGGACGGCGATCAGCGATACCGTCAGGCTGATGATGGTGAATCCGATCTCCGCCGCGCCGCGGACGGCGGCGGCATAGGGCTTCATCCCCTCCTCGATGTGGCGGCTGATGTTCTCGATGACAACGATGGCGTCGTCGACGACGAAGCCGGTGGCGATCGTCAGGCTCATCAGCGTCAGGTTGTTGAGGCTGTAGCCGAGCAGGTACATGACGCCGCAGGTGCCGATCAGCGAGATCGGCATGGCGATCGAGGCGACGATCGTCGCCGGGAACGAGCCGAGGAAGGCGAAGATCACCAGCACGACGAGGCCAACGGCGAAGACCAGCTCGAACTCGACGTCGCTGACCGACGCACGGATGCCGGTGGTGCGGTCGGCCAGCGTCCTGACCGTGATGTCGGGCGGGATCGCCGCGCGAAGGTCGGGCAGGACGGCGTTGATCGCGTCGACCGTCTTGATGACGTTGGCCCCCGGCTGGCGGCGGACGTCGACCACGATCGCCGGCTCGGTGCCGACGAAGGCACCGAGCTTGGTGTTCTCCGCGCCGTCGGCGACGGTCGCGACGTCCCTCAGGAACACCGGCGCGCCGTTCCGGTAGGCGACGATCAGGTTGCGGTACTCGTCCGCCGTCGACAGCTGGTCGTTGGCGTCGATGGTGAAGGCCTCCGCCGCGCCGTCAAAGCTGCCCTTCGCGCCGTTTGCGTTGGCCGCGGCGATGGCGCTCCTGAGCGTGTCGAAGGCGATGCCGAAACTCGCCAGCAGCTGCGTGTTCGCCTGGATGCGGACCGCCGGCCGCGCCCCGCCCGACAGCGACACCTGGCCGACGCCGCCGACCTGGGCGATCTTGGCGGCGAGCTGGCTATCGACGATGTTCTGCACCTCCGTCAGCGGCCGCGTCCGCGAGGTGACCGCGAGCGTCAGCACCGGCGCGTCGGCGGGATTGACCTTGGCATAGACCGGCGGCGCGGGCAGGTCGGCGGGGAGCAGGCTGGTCGCGGCGTTGATCGCCGCCTGCACCTCCTGCTCGGCGACGTCCAGAGGAAGGCCGAGGTCGAACTGCAGCGTCTCGACCGACGATCCCGCGCTGCTGACCGACGACAGGCGCTTCAGCCCCTCCATCTGGCCGAACTGGCGCTCGAGCGGCGCGGTCACGGTCGCCGCCATCACGTCGGGCGACGCGCCGGGATAGCCGGTCGTCACCTGGATCGTCGGGAAGTCGACCTGGGGCAGGGCGGCGAGCGGCAGCAGCTTGAAGCCGACCAGCCCCGCCAGCACGATGGCGATCATCAGGAGCGAGGTCGCCACCGGCCGGGCGATGAACGGCCGCGACGGGCTGGCGCGGCCATCCCCGCCCGCCGGGTCGTTTGCCGCGCCGTCGGGCAGCGCGCGCGGATCGCCGCACTGCTCCCCCTCCCCTTCAGGGGAGGGGGCAGGGGGGTGGGGCGGTCGGTCCTTACGCCCGCCGCGCGGGTCGGCGTCAGCCACCGGCGTGGCGGTGGTGCCCGCCGCCCGCGCCCCCGGCTCCGCCGCGTCCGCCGTGCGCGCGGGGCAGCATGACCTTGCCGCCGTCCTTCAGCTTGTCCGCCCCTTCGGTGATGACGGTGGCCCCCGCAGCCAGCCCGGTGACGCTGACCGAGTCGCCCACCGCCGGGCCGACCGTCACCGGCACCAGCTTCGCCGTCGACTGCGGCGTGACGGTGAAGACGAAGCTGCCCTGCGGCCCCTGGCGGACGGCGGTGGCCGGCACCGTCACCGCGCCCTTCAGCGTCTCGAGCAGCAGGCGGGCGTTGACGAACTGATTGGGGAACAGCGCGCCGTCGGCATTGGCGAAGCGCGCCTTGGCCTTGACCGTGCCCGTCGTCGTGTCGATCAGGTTGTCGAGCGTCAGGAACTTGCCTTGCGCCAGCACCGCGTTCGCATCGCGGCTGAGCGCCGTCACCGGCAGCGCCGCACCGCTGCGCCGCCGCGCCTCGACCGCGGGCACGCGGTCCTGCGGCAAAGTGAACAGCACGTCGATCGGCGCGACCTGAGTGATGACGACGATGCCGGTCGCGTCGCCGGGGGCGACATAGTTGCCGACGTCGACACCGCGCAGGCCGACACGGCCGCTGACCGGCGCGACGATGGTGGTGTAGCCGAGGTTGACCTTCGCTGCCTTGACCGCGCCGCGGTCGGTCTCGACGACGCCGGTATACTGCTTGACCTGCGCCGCCTGGGTATCGACCGTCTGCCGCGCGATCGAGTCCTGCTTGAGGAGCGTCTGGTAGCGGGCGAGGTCAACCTTGGCGGCGGCGAGCAGCGCCTCGTCGCGCGCCAGCGTGCCCTCGGCCTGGGTCAGCGCCGCCTGGTACGGCGCGGGGTCGACCTGCGCCAGCCGCTGGCCCTTGCGGACGATCTGCCCCTCGCGGAAGTCGACCGCGACCAGCCGCCCGGCGATCTGCGTCCGCATCGTCGCGGTGACCGGCGATACCACCGTCCCGAGCGCATCGAGGGTGATCGGCACGTCCTGCTGCATCGCCTTGGCCGTTCCGACCGTGACCATGCCGCCGCGCCCGCCGCGGCCGCCGCGCCCGCCGCTGCCTGGTGCTCCGGCCGCGCCCGGTGGACCGCCGGCGGCACCGCCTGACTTGGCCCCGGTCGCGAGCTTCCAGGCGATGAACACGCCGAAGGCGATCGCCAACAGGACGAGGACGGTCGACAGCGCGCGCCGCCGCCGCGGTGCGGCGGCGGGTTCCAGGACGGGCCGCTCGATCGGCCGGGGGTCAGCGTCGCTCAAGTCAGCCCTTCTCGTTACGCCGTTGCGCCGCCCAGCAACGCCATACGCAAAGCCCCGATGCAATCCCCCGCGCGTTCCTCCCCCTCCCGTTGGCGTCCCGCCGCCTTCGGCTCAGGGGAGGGGGTCGGGGGATGGGGCAGTCGGAACGGTTGAGGCCACCTCGACTTCCCCGCCCCCGACCCCTCCCCTGAAGGGGAGGGGAGCTAGGCGATCAGCTTATCGATGGTGATCGGCAGATCGCGGACGCGCTTGCCGGTCGCGTGGTACACCGCGTTGGCGATAGCGGCGTTGGTGCCGACGTTGCCCAGCTCGCCGATCCCCTTGGCCCCCATCGGCACGCGGTCGTCCTCCTCCGACAGCATGATGACCTCGACCTTGGGCACGTCGGCATTCACCGGGATCAGATACTCGGCGATATTGTCGTTGACGTAGCGCGCGCGCTTCTCGTCGATCTCGGTCGCCTCGTGCAGCGCCGACGAGATGCCCCAGATGAGGCCGCCCATCAGCTGCGAGCGCGCCGTGCGCGGATTGATGATCCGCCCGGCGGCGAAAGCCCCCAGGATGCGCGGGACGCGGATCTCCTTCGTCCGCGCGTGGACGTGGACCTCGACGAACTCGGCGCCAAAGGCATAGGCGAGCAGCGGCTTCTCCTCCCCCTCGGCCCCGCCCGACATCTGCCCCTTGTAGAGGCGGCCGACGCTGCCCGGCGACTTCGGCGGGTTCCACTCGGCGTATTCCTCGACGACGCCGACGTTCATCTTCTCGAACGCCTTCGCCAGCGCGTCGCCGGTCGGCATCCGGTTGCCGAACCGCGCGGCGATCTTGTCGCACGCCGCCTTGACCGCGCTGCCGCCGCTCGCCGTCGTCATCGACCCGCCGGCGACCGGACCGGGGGGCAGGCGCGAATCGCCCATCTCGACCTCGACCCTGTCGAGCGGGATGCCGAGCGCCTCGGCCGCCACCTGCCCCATGACCGTCGTCGCGCCCGTGCCGACGTCGTGCGCGGCGATCTGGACACGGACACGGCCATCGGCCGACAGGCGCACGCGCGCGCTCGCCGCCATGGTGTTGGCGGGATAGCAGGTCGCCGCCGTGCCGTAGCCGACCAGCCAGTCGCCCTGCCGCATCGACGCGGGCTTCGGGTTGCGGTCGGCCCAGCCGAACGCCTTGGCGCCCGCGTCGAAGCACTCGACGAGATGGCGCGAGGTGAACTTCTCGCCCGTGATCGGCGACCGCTGCGTGTCGTTGATGCGCCGGAACTCGACCGGGTCGATGCCGCACTTCTCGGCCAGCTCGTCGATCGCGCACTCGAGCGCGAACATGTACGGCACTTCCGGCGGCGAGCGCATGAAGCCCGGCGTCTGGCGGTCGGCGCGGACGAGGCGCACGGTCGAGGTGACGTCGGGGCAGGCGTACATCTGCGTCGTCGCCTCGGTGCCGCCGACCTTGTACGGGTCGTTGCGGCTGGTCAGCTCCCACCCGTCGTGGCTGAGCGCCACCAGCCGCCCCTTGGCGTCGGCACCGATCTTGATGTGGTGGCTGGTCTCGGCGCGGAAGGTGGCGATGGTGAAGCCCTGGTCGCGCGTCGCCACCAGCTTCACCGGGCGGCCGACGATCTTGGCGATGCGCGCGATGATGCCGGTGCGCTGGGTCATCATCCCTTTCGAGCCGAAGGCGCCGCCGACGAACGGGTTGATGACAGTGACCTTGGCCGGGTCGATGCCAAGGTTCTTTGCCGCCGCGTTCTTCAGGTTCCAGACGAACTGGCTCGGCTCGTAGATCGTCAGCTCGTCGCCGCGCCAGACGGCGGTGGTCGAGAACAGTTCGATCGGGTTGTGGTGCTGCGCCGGCGTCGAATAGTCGGCCTCGTGCGTCACCGCCGCCTTGGGCCAGGCGCGCTCGAAGTTGCCGGCCTTCTTGTCCTCCCAGCCCTTGGCGGCGTCGGCGGCGAGTTCGGTGACGGTGCCGCGGCTCTTGAGGCTGGCGGACGG
>JAFARM010000024.1 GCA_019245455.1 Sphingomonadaceae bacterium
GGCTGCCCGTCACCTTCGCCCGCGCCTCGATGCGCGGGTCGGGGGCGCCCAGGTTACGGCCGGGAGGCGGCACCGGAGCGGAATAGTCGGCTTCGTGCGTGACGGCGGACTTGGCCCAGCCGCGCGCGAAGTTGCCGGCTTCCTTGTCCTTCCACCCCTTGGCGGCGTCGGCGGCGTCCTGCGTTTCGGTGCCGCGGCTCTTCAGGCTCGCGCTCGGCTCGGCGGCGGCATAGTCGACGTGCACCCGGTGGGCGGCGTCGCGGGCGATCTCATAGCTTTCGGCGACGACGACGGCGACGATCTGCCCGGCGTGGACGACTTGCGGAGAGCCCAGCGGGTCGTGGCTGTTCGAGACATAGCCGCCCGACCCCATGAAGCCGACGTCGACGCGCTTGGGCAGGTTCTCGTGGGTGAAGATCTCGACGACGCCAGGCAGCGCCTTCGCCTGCGTCAGGTCGAAGCCACGGATCCTGCCCTTGGCGATGCCGCTGGTGACGAGGAAGGCATAGGCCGGGTTCGCCAGCGGCTCGTCGGCGGCGTAGCGCAGGCTGCCCGTCACCTTCGCCCGCGCCTCGATGCGCGGGTCGGGGGAGCCCATGTTGCGGCCGGGCACGGGGACGGGGGCGGTGTAGTCGGCCATGACTCAGAGCCTCATCGCCTGTGCCGCGAGCAGGGCGCGGGCGACCGTCGCCTGGCCGAGCGGCACCTTGTAGGCGTTGTTCTGGTGGACGACGGCGTGAGCGAAGGCGGCGCGGCCCGCCTCCGTCGCCGCCGCCTCGTCGAGCGTGCGTCCGGCGAGCAGCGCCTCCGCCTCGCGCGCCCGCCACGGCACGGTGGCGACGCCGCCCAGCGCGATCCGCGCGTGGCGCACCGTGTCGCCGTCCATGTCGAGCGCGACGGCGGCGCTGGCCAGCGCGAAGGCATAGCTCTCGCGGTCGCGGACCTTGAGGTAGGTCGATCGCCGGGTCCACTGCCCGGCGGGCACGACGAAGCCGGTGATCAGCTCGCCAGGCTCCAGCGTCGTCTCGATGTGCGGCGTGCGACCCGGCAGGCGGTGGAGGTCGGCAAAGGCGATGGCGCGCGGCCCCTGCCGCCCCAGCACCTCGACCGTCGCGTCGAGGGCGATCAGCGCCTGCGCGAAGTCGCCGGAGTAATGCGCGATGCACGCCTCGCTGGTGCCGAGCACGGCGTGGAGCCGGTTGAAGCCGTCGATCGCCGCGCAGCCGCTGCCGGGATCACGCTTGTTGCACTGGCTGTAGGAGGGATCGCGGAAATAGTTGCACCGCGTCCGCTGCAGGACGTTGCCGCCCAGCCGCGCCATGTTCCTCAGCTGCGCCGACGCCGCCTGCGCCAGGCTCTGGGCGACGACCGGATAGTCGCGGGCGATGGCTGGATGCTCGGCCGCCTCGCTCATGCGGACGAGCGCGCCGAGGCGGAGGCCCTGCGGGGTCGCCTCGATCCTGCCGAAGCGCGCGTAGAGCGGCGTCACGTCGACCAGCCGCTCCGGCCGCATGACGTCCAGCTTCATCAGGTCGAGCAGCGTCGTGCCCCCGCCGATCAGCTGCACCGGCGCGCGGACGTGGGCGTCGGCGGAGGCTGCTGCGGCGCGGACCGCCTCGGGCGCGTCGGTCGCGGTCTCGTAAGTGAACGGGCGCATTTCAGGCGGCCTTCGGCACGGCGGTCAGCTCGCGCGCGGCCTGCTCGACCGCCGCGACGATGTTCGGATAGGCGGCGCAGCGGCACAGGTTGCCGCTCATCCCCTCGCAAACGTCGGCGGCGTTGCCCGCGTGTCCCTCGCTGATCAGCGCGACCGCCGACATGATCTGGCCGGGGGTGCAATAGCCGCACTGGAAGGCGTCGCAGTCGATGAACGCCTGCTGCACCGGGTGGAGGGTGCCGCCTTGCGCCAAGCCCTCGATCGTCGTCACGCTTTTGCCCTGCGCCGCCACCGCCAGCGTCAGGCAGGCGAGCGCCCGTCGCCCGTCGACATGGACCGTGCAGGCGCCGCACTGGCCCTGGTCGCAGCCCTTCTTGGCTCCGGTCAGGCCGAGGTGCTCGCGCAGCGTGTCGAGCAGCGTCGTCCGCGGATCGAGCGTCAGCCGGTGCTCGCCGCCGTTGATCCGCAGCATCACCGGAACGCCGGTCGTCGCTGCCACCGCCTCGTCCATCGCTCGTGCTCCCGGCCGCGCCTCGGCGGCGAGCGGAACCGCCGCTGCCGCCAGCGTCCCCGTTTCCAGGAACGCCCGGCGGGAGAAGCCGCGGCCCGCATGATCGGTTCCCTCCACCTGCGCCTCCGTCGTTGCGACGGCGGAACACGCGAGGACCGGCAGAGGCTGCGTGCGGCGCTTGGCCGCGTCAGTTCGGCGAGGCCGCGGCCTGGAGGTCGGTCGCCGGCCGCGTCTCGTGGAGCCGGCGGAGGTCGACATGGACGACGCCGTCGTCGGCATAGTCGAAGATGTCGACGAACTCATGCCCCGGCCGCAGGTGCTCGCGGAGATAGACCTTGCTGGCGAAGACCTGGTTCGACAGCAGCGTGTCGAGCCCGCGAACCGTCACGGTGACCCTGATCTCGGCCTCCGGATCGTCGATCAGCGCGCCGAGCGGGCTCGCGTCGTCGATCTCGTGGACCAGCGTCCAGGCGAGCAGCATCGAGGTGTTGAGGCTGTTGACGAGCGGCAGGTCGCGGCTGCGGCGGAACTCGCGGCCGGTCGGCAGGGTCACGGTCTCGAGCACGCCCATCCGCGCGCTGACGTCGGCCAGCGGCCGGGCGCGGGTGCCGGCCAGGCGGATCATCGCCAGCCGCTTGGTCCCGGTATCGACGACGACCAGGCTGTCGCTGAACATCATGCCGTCGCGCGGCCGGGCGAAGCGCTGGAAGATGAGGCCGGTCAGCGTCGCCGTCATGAACACGCCGGTCAGGATCTCGGCGACGGCGACGACGTGGCCGGGCAGCGTCTTGGGCGCCATGTTGCCATAGCCGACGGTGGCGATCGTCTCGACCGAGAAGAAGAAGCCGTAGGCCAGGCTGCCCGCCGGCATATTGTCGATCGCGCCGGGCAGCAGCGCATAGACGACGCCGAAAGCGAGGTTGACGAGCAGGAACACGGCGACGACGACGCCGATGAAGGCGCGCCAGCGCATCTCCATCAGTTCGTAGTAGAAGTCGCCCGGCCCCCACGGCGCGCCGTGCTTGACCGCGCGTAAGCCCCCGACGTCGATCTTCTGGTGGCGGACAGGGCGGGCCATGCCGCGGTTGTGGCGCGGGCGGAGGGGCGGGGTCAACGCCCCAAAAAATTCCTCCCCGGAACGGGGAGGGGGACCATCGCTCTTCAGCGATGGTGGAGGGGCCGCTCGCCACGCGGCGAGCCGTCAGCGCATGGCGAGCGACCCCTCCGACATCGCTGCGCGATGCCACCTCCCCGTTCCGGGGAGGATCGAACTGCCTCCCGCTCCGATGCCGAAATCAGCTGTCCTTCACCTCGACCTCCGGCCGGTCGTCGCCGTCGGCCGTCTCGTCATGCCAGCGGCCGTCGGCGTCCTCCCAGCTGATCGGCGTTGTCTCGCCCGACAGGCGGTGCTCGGTCGCGGCCGCGTCGGCGGCGGCGCGCGCCTCGTCGTGGGTGCGGAAGGTCTCGGCAAAGACGTCGCCGACCTTGTAGGTCCAGCCGCCGTCGTGCTCGACGACCTCGTAAGCGATGCGGGTCATGGGCTCCCTTTCCTAATGGCCGGGCGAACGCACGCGGCCGCCGATGCGGCTCAGCCTAGCGCCGCCGCGGCGCCTTGCCCATCACCCTGCGCGGCGATGACGTGGTAGGCGAGCACGCCGGCCGCCACCGCGACGTTCAGGCTGTCCGCCCGCCCGCGCATCGGCAGCTTGACGCGCGCGTCGCAGCGCGCGGCATAGTCGGGCGGCAGCCCGGCCTGCTCGTTGCCCAGCAGCAGGAAGGTCGGGCGCGGGTAGGTGGCGTCGCGGTAGTCGACCGCCCCCGCCAGCACCGCGCCGGCGACGGAGCCGCGGCCCTTTGCCCAGTCGAAGAAGGCCGGCCCCTCCGCCTGCGTCACGCCTTGCGTGAACACCGCCCCCATCGACGCCCGCACCGCCTCGACGCCGTAGGGATCGCAGCAGTCGTCGAGCAGGATCACGCCGCCCGCGCCGACCGCGTCGCCGGTGCGCAGGATCGTGCCCAGGTTGCCGGGGTCGCGGATGGCCTGGAGCACCAGCCACAGCGGCGCAGCGGCCGCGTCGAGCCGTTCGAGCGGCGTCGGCGTCGCCCGGAACACGCCGACGACGGCTTGCGGATTGTCCTTCCCCGTCAGCCGCGACAGCATCGCCGGCGTCGTCGCGATCGCCTGGCCCCCCGCGCCCTCGGTCGCCGCGACCAGGCGGCGGACGAGGGCGTGGCCGGCATTGGCCTCGGCGAAGACCAGCACCTCGGGCACCTGCCCCGCATCGAGCGCCTCGGTAACGATGCGCAGCCCCTCGGCGAGGAAGCGACCGTCGGCGCGGCGGTGGCGCTTGTCGTGGAGCGCGCGGATGGCCTTCAGCGTCGGGTTGGCGGGGCTCGTCAGCGTGTCGACCATGGTCGCACCCTCTATCACCCCCGGCCCTGCCGCGCTAAGACCGGGGGCAATGTTCCCGCCGAGTTGCCCCGATGGCCGCTGAGATCGGTCATTTCGCCCTGATCCTCGCCCTGGTGCTGGCGCTGTTCCAGGCGACGGTGCCGCTCTACGGTGCGGCGCGCGGCGACCTCGCGCTGATGGCGGCAGGGCGCGCGGCGGCGACGCTGCAGGCGGGGTTCATCGTCACCGCGTTCGCGGCGCTCGCCTTCGCTTTCGTCCGCTTGGACTTCAGCCTCGCCGTCGTCGCCGCCAACACCCACTCGACGCAGCCGCTCGTCTACCGCTTCGCCGGCGTGTGGGGGAACCACGAGGGGTCGATGCTGCTGTGGGTGCTGATCCTCGGCCTCTTCGGCGCGGGCGTGGCGTGGTACGGTGACAATTTGCGCGCGTCGTTCCAGGCGCGCGTGCTCGCCGTGCAGGGGATGATCGGCGCGGCCTTCCTCGCCTTCCTGCTGTTCACCTCGAACCCGTTCGCGCGCCTGTCGCCGGTGCCGGCGGACGGGGCGGAGCTGAACCCGCTGCTGCAGGACCCGGGGTTGGTGATCCATCCGCCGCTCCTCTACCTTGGCTACGTCGGCTTTTCGGTCGCCTTCGCCTTTGCCGCGGCGGCGCTGATCGAGGGGCGCGTCGACGCTGCTTGGGCGCGCTGGGTGCGGCCGTGGGTGCTCGCCGCCTGGGTGTGCCTGACGTGCGGCATCACCTTGGGGAGCGTGTGGGCCTATTACACGCTCGGCTGGGGCGGGTGGTGGTTCTGGGACCCGGTCGAGAACGCCTCGCTGATGCCGTGGCTGCTAGGGACGGCGCTGCTCCATTCGGCGCTGGTGCTCGAGCGGCGCGGGGCGCTGATCGGCTGGACGATCCTGCTCGCCATCCTGACCTTCTCGCTGTCGCTGATCGGCACGTTCCTGGTGCGCTCGGGCATCCTGACGTCGGTGCACAGCTTCGCCGTCGACCCGAAGCGCGGCGTCTTCATCCTGGCGATCATCGTCGGCGCGACCGGCGGCGCGCTCGCCCTGTTCGCCGCGCGCGCGCCCGCCATGCAGTCGGGCGCGCTGTTCGGCCGCGTCAGCCGCGAGACGGGGCTGGTCTTGAACAACCTGTTCCTGCTGGCGCTGACGTCGGTCGTCTTCCTCGGCACCTTCTATCCGGTCATCATGGAAGCCTTCTCGACCGACAAGATCTCGGTCGGGCCGCCCTACTACGCGCTGACCTTCGCGCCGCTGGCGGTGCCGCTGCTGGTGCTGGTGGTGTTCGGGCCGATGCTGATGTGGAAGCGCGACAGCGTGAGCGGTGTCGTCCGCCGGCTGCGCGCGCCGCTCGTCACGACGGGCGTCGCGCTGGCGGCGGGGCTGGCGCTGGCGGGCGGCAAGGTCGCTGCCGCGGGTGGGCTTGCGCTTGCCGTCTGGCTGGTCATGGGGGCGGCGGCGATCCTCGTGCGGCGCTGGTCGGGGAGCGACACGCTCCGCAAGGTGCGGACGACGCCGATGTCGGTCTATGGCCTGGCTCTCGCTCATGCGGGGCTCGGCGTGCTGGTCGCCGGGGTGACGGCGGTGACGGTATGGCAGACGTCGAAGATCCTCGTCATGCAGCCCGGGCAGACGATCGCCATCGGTCCGGCCCACCTCCGCCTCAACGGGATGCGCGAGGCGCTGGGGCCCAACTACGTGACGCTGATCGCCTCGTTCACGCTCGATCGGCAGGGCCTTAGGCCGCTCACTTCGGAGCGCCGCTTCTACCCCGCCAGCCGGACGCAGACGACGCAGGCGGGGATCGCCTCCTTCCTCGCCGGCAACAGCTATGTCGCGGTCGGCGAGCTGCAGGGGACGGGCATCGTCGTCCGCGCTTACGACCACCCGCTGGTCGGCTGGATTTGGGCGGGGGCGGTGATGATGGCGGCGGGCGGCATGGCCTCGCTCGCCGACCGGCGCTTCCGGGTGGGCGCGGCGCGACCGGCGGCGGCGCGGCTGGCGGTCGCGTGAAGCGGCTGATCTTCCTCGTCCCCGTCGTGCTGTTCGCGGCGCTGATCGCGGTCTTCGCCCACGGGTTGACGCAGGACCCGTCGCGAATCCCCTCGGTGATGATCGACCGGCCGCTGCCGACGTTCGAGCTGGCCGGGCTCGACGGCAAGCCGGGGTTCGCCAGCAGCGACGTCGCCGGCGAGCCGCACCTCTTGAACCTGTTCGCCTCATGGTGCGCCGCCTGCCCGCAGGAGCATCCGATGCTGTTCCAGATCGCCGCCAGTGGCGTCCCGGTGTTCGGCATCGACTGGAAGGACGATCCCGCCGCAGCTGCCAAGTGGCTGGCGCAGCTCGGCAATCCATACCGCCGCATAGCCGCCGACCCGACGGCGCGCACCGGCATCGATCTCGGCGTCACCGGCGTGCCCGAGACCTTCGTCGTCGATAAGCACGGCCGCATCCGCTACAAGCAGACCGGCCCGATCACCGCCGCCGACTGGAGCGGTACGCTGCAGCCGATGCTGGCGAAGCTCCGCAGCGAAGCGTGATCTCCTTCCGCACAATCTTGTCATCCCCGCGAAAGCGGGGACCCATCTCCCGAGGCCGCCGGAGATGGGTCCCCGCTTTCGCGGGGATGACACTTATGGGGTTGTGGGCCACCCCCACCCTCGCCGTCCTGCCCTCCGAGCAGCTCAAGGACCCCGCGCTCGAGGCCCGCGCGCGCGCCGTCAGCGCGGGCCTGCGCTGCGTCGTCTGTCAGAACCAGTCGATCGACGACAGCGACGCGCCGCTCGCCCACGACCTGCGCGTGCTGGTTCGCGAACGGATCGTCGCCGGCGACACCGACGCGCAGGCGACGCAGTATCTCGTCGACCGCTACGGCCACTACGTCCTGCTGAAGCCGCCGTTCGAGACGGCGACGTGGCTGCTGTGGCTCGGCCCGGCGCTGGTGCTGGCGGGGGGCGCGGGCGGCATCGTGCTGTGGCTGCGGCGGCGGCCGACGGCGGTGCCGGCGCTGGCGGCGGACGAGGAGGCCGAGGTCGCGCGGCTGCTGGGGGATAATCGTTGACGATACTCTGGGTTGTGCTGGCGCTGATGCTGGCGCTGGCGGTGGCCGGGCTGACCATCCCGCTCGTCCGCCGCTATGACGCGGCGGCGCGCGAGGGGGAGACGGTCGCCGCCGTCATCCGCACGCAGCTGGACGAGGTCGACGGCCAGCTGGCGTCGGGCGCGATCGACGCCGAAGCGGCGGCCGCGCTCCGCACCGAGCTCAAGCGCCGCCTGCTCGTCGAAGCGCGCGCGCGGCCCGTCGCCGTCCGCCTGCTGTCGGAGCGGGCGAGCGCACGCCGGGCACTGATCGTCGCCGCGTTGACGGCGCTCGTCGCCACGGGGGTCTATGCCGTGCGCGGCCGCCCCGACCTCGCGAGCACCGCGCCGCAGGTGGCGGCCGAGGTCGCCGCCGTCACCGGCACCGCGCCGGCGACCGACAGCGCCGTCAACGCCATGCTCGGCCAGCTCGAGGCGCGCGCGGCGCAGACGCCGGGCGACGCCCCGCTGTGGCAGACATTGGGCAGCGCCTACTTCGCGCAGCAGCGCTTCGCCGACGCCGCGACCGCCTATGCCAGGGCCGCCGCGCTCCGCCCGAAGGACGCCGCGCCCGTTTCCGCACAGGGCGAGGCGCTGACGCAGGCGGCGAACGGCGTCGTCACGCCCGAGGCGGCGAAGGCGTTCCAGGCCGCCCTCGCCCTCGACCCGAACGACCCCCGCGCGCGCTACTTCACCGCGCTCGCCCGCGACCAGGCCGGCGACCACCAGGGGGCGATCGACGCCTGGGTGGCGCTGCTGAACGGCGCGCCGGCCGACGCGCCCTGGGCGCCGGCGCTGCGCCGCTTCGTCGAGCAGGCGGCGGCGGACGCGAAGATTGACCTCGCCGGCCGCCTCAAGCCCGCGCCGGCGGAAAGCGCCGACGCCGCCTCCCCGCCGGAACCCGCCGCCACACCCGCCCCGCCCGTCCTCGCGGGCGCGGCCAACGCGCGCGGGCCCGACGCGGCGCAGGTCGCCGCCGCCGGGCAGATGAGCACCGGCGACCGCGCTGCCTTTATCAAGCAGATGGTCGAAAACCTCGCCGCCAAGCTCGCCGCCAACCCGCGCGACGCCGACGGCTGGATCCGCCTGATCCGCGCGCGGAAGGTGCTGGGCGACGACGCCGCGGCGAAGGCGGCGCTGGCGAGCGGGCGCAAGGCCTTCGCCGACGACCCCGCGTCGCAGCAGGCGATCGCCAGCGCCGCCGCCGCCCTGGGCGTGTCCTAAAGACCCGCTTCGCCTGTTTACCGCGCCGCGCGGCAGGGTTAGGCTCACCGCCGAGTTCGCACAGGAATCGAACCGGCAAGGGGCAGGATCATGGCGACGGAACACGGCAGGCATCGCAGGCGGGCGGCGGCGGGGCCCGACCGCACGGTCTCGACAGCGGCGATCGGGTGCGGCGCGCTGGCGGCGATCGTCCTCGTCACCGGGGCGGCGGCGGTGTTCTTCACCAACCGCCTCGATTACGGTCCCGGCGTGCCGGCGTCGGTCGCCGTCGCCAATGGGCCGCCCCCCGACTACCCGATCCCGCAGCCGGCGGTGACGCCCGCGGCGAGCGCCGCCGCGCGCGCACCCGCCGTGACGAGCGGCGCGACCGCCGCCAGCGGCCCCGCCGCCGCCCTGCCGGCGTCGCCCGATGCCAAGCCCTCGTCCGCCGCCGCACCGACATCGGGCATCCCGGCCGGCGCGGGCGTCGTCGGGTCGGCGGTCGCGGGCAAGCCGCAGCTGTCGGTCTATTTCGCCACCGCAAAGGCCGACATCGCGCCCGATTTCGCGACCGCCGCCGCGCCGGTTAAGGCGTACCTCGCCGCCCACACGAGTGCGCGCCTCCACGTCTCGGGCTTCAACGACCCGCGCGGCAAGGCGGCGGCGAACGCCGAGCTGTCAAAGCACCGCGCGCAGGCGGTCGCCGCGGCGCTGACGAAGCTCGGCGTGCCGGCGGGGTCGATCGACCTCGTCAAGCCGGCCGAGACGACCGACGCGACGACCAGCCAGGCGGGCGCGCGGCGGGTCGATGTGACGGTGGCGGACGG
>JAFARM010000082.1 GCA_019245455.1 Sphingomonadaceae bacterium
GCGGGGGTGGCTCGGCGGCATGGCAGCGGCCGGGGCGGCGGCAGTGGTGCCCGCCGGCCGGGCCGGGGCGGCGACGATCGTCGCGCCGGGCGCGACGCCGGCCTTCCGCGCCGTGCTCGACCGGCTCGCCGCCTTCGCCGCCGCCGACCTCGCCGCGCAGGGCTTCCCGGGCATGACGCTGGCGGTGCGGGCGGGCGACGGGCCGACGGCGACAGTCGCGGTCGGCGAGGCGGCGATCGGGCGCGCGATGGTTGGCCCCGACCAGCTGTTCCAGATCGGCTCCATCTCCAAGTCGTTCGTCGCCATGGCGCTGTACGCGCTTGCCGGTCAGGGACGCGTCGATCTCGACGCGCCGGCGGTGGCGGTCGTGCCGGAGCTGTGGCTCGAGGATCGCTCGATCACGCTGACCCAGCTGCTTTCGCACAGTGCCGGCCTGCCCGACGACGCGCCGTTCTTCCCCGACGTGCCCGGCGGCAGGCTGTGGTCGGCGACGCCGCCGGGCAGCCACTTCTCGTACAGCAACGCTGGCTACGATATGCTCGCGCTTGTCGTCGAGCGGGCGTCGGGCGAGCGCTACGACCGGGCGCTGCGGCGGCTGGTGCTCGCCCCGCTCGGCATGACGGCGGCGGAGCCGGTGATCCGCACCGCCGACCGTGCCCGCTACGCGCAGGGTTATGTGCCGTTCGGCGACGTCGCCTGGTTCCTCAAGGGCGCGCTCGCCGAGGGGCCGTGGCTCGACATCGACCGCGCCGCCGGGTCGGTCGCGGCCACGCCCGGCGCGATGCTCCGCTACCTCGCCTTCCTCGGCAGCCTCGCGCAGGGCCGCGGCGCGCCGCTGTTCCCCGATGCGCTCGCCCGCCGCTTCGCCACGCCGCTGATCGACACGGCCGACTTCGGCAAGGGCGGCCGCTATGGCCAGGGGCTGGCGACGGTCGATCTCGACGGCGAGGCGACCTTCCACCACACCGGCGGGATGCTGCTGTTCAGCAGCGCCTTCTATCTCGATCGGGCGAGCGGCGCGGGCGTCTTCGCCAGCGTCAACATCGGCGGCACCGGCTATCGCCCGCGCGCCGTCGCCCAGTACGGGGTGCGGCTGCTGCGGGCGAGCGCGCGCGGGCAGGCGCTGCCGGCGCCGCCGCCGGTCGTGACGGTCGCGCCCGTCGCGCAGGCGAGCGACTTCGCCGGGCGCTTCGTCGGGCCGGCGGGCGACGCGATCACGTTCGAGGCGAATGGGACGACGCTTAGCCTGATCGACGGCGCGCGACGCGGCCAGGTCAAGCCGATCGGCGACGGCAGCTTCATCAGCGACCTGCGCGGTCGCCACGAGCACGCGCTCGACTTCGTCGCCGCGACCGGCCCGCGCGCCCGGCTGTGGTACGGCGGCGCGCTCTATGGCCGCGACGCCGCGGTCGCGCAACCGGCCCCCGAGCCGGCGCTGGCGGCGCTCGCGGGCGTGTACGGCTCGAACGATCCCTGGGTCGGCGGTGCCGAGGCGATCGTCCGCGGCGACACGCTGGTGATCGACGGCGGCGGGCCGATCCACCGCGCCGCCGACGGCAGCTGGCGCTACGCCGACCCGATGTCGTGCGAGCGGCTGTGGTTCGACAAGCCGGTCGCCGGCCGACCGGAACGGCTGGTGGTATCGGGCAACGCCCTGCTGCGCCAGCGGACCTAGCGCCAGTCGCGGCGCGGCACCCCCTGGGCCCACAGCAACGCGGTCAAATCGCCGTGGCGGACGTTGGCGTCGGCCGCCGCGGCGGTTGCCGGCTTGCCGTGGAAGGCGATGCCGAGCCCGGCAGCCGCCAGCATCGGCACGTCGTTCGCCCCGTCGCCGACCGCAAGGCAGCGATCAAGGGGGACACCGGCGGCGGTCAGTTCGGCGAACTTGGTCGAGGCGTCGACCACCGGCCGCGCCACGGTGCCGGTCAGCCGGCCGTCCTCGCTCAGCAAAGTGTTGGCGACGATCCGATCGAAGCCCAGCATCCGCCCGACCGGCCCGGCGAAGGCGGTGAAGCCGCCCGACACCAGGATCGTCCGCGCGCCCCATGCGGCCATCGTCGCCACCAGCTCGCGCGCGCCGGGCATCAGCCGCACCCGCTCCGCGCGGCAGCGGTCGAGCACCGCCACCTCCATGCCGGCGAGCAGGGCAACGCGGGCGTCGAGCGCGGCCGTGAAGTCGAGCTCGCCGCGCATCGCCGCCTCGGTGATCGCCGCCACCTGCGGCTTCAGCCCGGCATAGTCGGCGAGCTCGTCGATGCACTCGCACTGGATCAGCGTCGAATCCATGTCGGCGATGAGGAGCGCGCGCCGCCGAGGCACCGACGCCGGCTGGACGACGACGTCGGCGTGCGGCAGCGCGGCCTCGAGCGCCGCGCGCGCTGCCGCCGCCGTCAGCCCCGCCAGCGGCAGATCGGCGGCATCGCCCGGGTCGATCCACGCCGCCGCGCCAGGCTCGCCGCCCGCCACGCGCACCGCGTCGCTTGCCGCCGCCAGGTCGCCCGGCGACAAGCGGCCGGCGGCGACCAGCGTCGCGGTCAGGGGAGCATCGGGTGAAGCCACGGGTCGTCGTCATCGCAGGGCCGACCGCGGCGGGCAAGTCGGCAGCGGCGCTGGCGCTCGCCGAGCGGACGCGCGGCACGATCATCAACGCCGACGCCAGCCAGCTCTACGCCGACCTGCGCCTGCTGACCGCCCGCCCGTCGCCCGCGGACGAGGCGCGCGTGCCGCACCGGCTGTACGGTGTGCTTGCCGGCGACGACGCCTGCGACGCGGCGCGCTGGGCGGGCATGGCGCGGGCGGCGGTCGCCGAGGCGCTGGCGGACGGGCGGCTGCCGATCGTCACTGGGGGGAGCGGCCTCTACCTCCGTGCGCTGATCGACGGCATCGTCGACGTGCCGCCGATCCCCGACGCCATCCGCGCCGCCGTTCGCGCGCTGCACCCGGCCGAGGCCCGCGCGGCGCTCGCCCGCGAGGACCCGGCGGCGACGGTCGCCGACCCGCAGCGCGTCGCCCGCGCGCTCGAGGTGGTGCGCGCGACCGGCCGGCCGCTCGCCGACTGGCAGCGCGCCGTGACCGGCGGGCTCGACGCGGCGATCGACGCCTATGTCGTCGACCTGCCGCGCGCCGACCTCCACGCCCGCATCGACGCGCGGCTGGCGGCGATGGTCGCGGCCGGCGTCACAGGCGAGGTGGCGGCGCTCGGCGCGCGCGGTCTCGACCCGCAGGCTCCGGTGATGAAGGCGATCGGCGTCGCCCCCCTGCTCGCCGCCGTGCGGGGCGAGACGACGCCCGACGCCGCGCTCGCCGCCACCGCGCTCGCCACCCGCCGCTACGCCAAGCGGCAGCAGACCTGGTTCCGCCACCAGACGCCGGGATGGTCACGGAATCTCAACACGGCCGCGTTAACCATCGCCTGAGGGCACAGGGAGGCAATGGTCATGCGGCAGATGGTGGTGGCAGCGGCGGTCGCGGCGGTGCTGGCGGCGGCGCCGGCGGCGGCGGCGACGTACGACGGGCTGGTCGTGTTCGGCGACTCGCTGGTCGACGCCGGCAACGCCTATCTCGGCACCGGCGGCCAGACGGCGCAGCCGGGCTACGGCTATTTCCGCGGCCGCTACTCGAACGGGCCGGTGTGGACCGACCTCGTCAACGCCCGGCTGACGCAGCACGCGACGGGATCGACGACCAACTACACCGTCCCCTTCCTGCTCGGCGGCAACAACTTCGCCGTCGGCGGGGCGCAGGCGGCGGCGGACCGCAGCCTGCTCGGCTTCACCGTGCCGGGCCTCCGCAGCCAGCTCGGCCTGTTCGCGACCAGCGGCAAGGCGGTCGATCCCAACGCGCTGTACGTCCTCAACTTCGGCAACAACGACGTGTCGGCGCTGATCGCGGGCGAAGCCGCGGCGGGCAGCCCGGCCGGCGCGGCGCTGTTCAAGGCGCAGTACACCGCCGCGTTCGTCGGCAACTACGTCGGCGCGGTCCAGGCATTGAACGCCGCCGGCGTCCGCCACTTCCTGGTCGGCGGCGTGCCCAATCCGCTGATCCCCGCCGGCGTCGAGCTCGAGGGCGCGCTGCAGTCGGCGTTCACTACCCTGACGCCGACCCTCGCCACGG
>JAFARM010000274.1 GCA_019245455.1 Sphingomonadaceae bacterium
CAGCTGCCCCGAAGGCGGCCCGACGACGCTGAAGGAGATGGCGCGTGGCTGACACTGTCGACACCCAGTTCTTGGCCGAGATGCTGCAGGCGATCCGTGCGGATATTGCGGACATCAAGCGTGACGTTCATCGCCTCGAGGTTCGTCAGACAGTCCTCGAAGGTCATCTCGGCAGCCTGATCGTCAGCATCCAGATCATCCGCGAAGAAGTCGACGACCTTCGTTCTGACGTTAAGCTGATCAAGCGCCGTCTCGAACTCGCGGATACGCACTGATGCTTGCCGACGCCGACCGCATCTTCACCAATCTCTACGGCTTCCAGCCGTGGAACCTGGACGCTGCCCGCAAGCGCGGCGACTGGGCCGACACCGCCGCGCTGATGGCGAACGGCCCGGACGCGATCATCGACGCGATCAAGGCGAGCGGTTTGCGGGGCCGCGGCGGCGCGGGCTTCCCGACCGGCATGAAGTGGAGCTTCATGCCGAAAACGCCCAAGCCCGGCCGCCAGTCCTACCTCGTCATCAACGCCGACGAGTCCGAACCCGGCAGCTGCAAGGACCGCGAGATCATCCGCCACGATCCGCACAAGCTGATCGAGGGCGCGCTGATCGCCGGCTTCGCCATGCGCGCGTCGGCGGCCTACATCTACATCCGCGGCGAATATGTCCGCGAGGCGGAGGTCCTGTTCGCCGCCGTGCAGGAGGCGTACGACGCCGGGCTGATCGGCAGGAACGCAGCGGGCAGCGGCTATGACTTCGACGTCTTCGTCCACCGCGGCGCGGGGGCGTACATCTGCGGCGAGGAAACCGCGATGCTGGAAAGCCTCGAGGGCAAGAAGGGTCAGCCGCGCCTCAAGCCGCCGTTCCCCGCCGGCGCGGGCCTCTACGGCAACCCGACGACGGTCAACAACGTCGAGAGCATCGCCGTCGCCCCGACCATCCTCCGCCGCGGCGCCGCCTGGTTCGCCGGCATCGGCCGGCCGAAGAACGAGGGGACCAAGCTGTTCCAGATCAGTGGCCACGTGAACCGCCCGTGCGTCGTCGAGGACGCGATGAGCGTGCCGTTCCGCGAGCTGATCGAGACGCACTGCGGCGGCATCCGGGGGGGGTGGGAGAACCTGCTCGCCGTCATCCCCGGCGGTTCGTCGGTGCCGCTGGTGCCGGCGCACCAGATCGTCGACTGCCCGATGGACTTCGACGCGCTGAAGGACCTGAAGAGCGGCCTCGGCACGGCGGCTGTCATCGTCATGGACAAGTCGACCGACGTCGTCGCCGCCATCGCCCGCCTGTCCTACTTCTACAAGCACGAGAGCTGCGGCCAGTGCACGCCGTGCCGCGAGGGGACCGGCTGGATGTGGCGGGTGATGGAACGCCTCGTCACCGGCGAGGCCGAATACCATGAGATCGACCTGCTCTTGGAAGTCACGACCGAGGTCGAGGGCCACACCATCTGCGCGCTCGGCGACGCCGCCGCGTGGCCGATCCAGGGCCTGATGCGCCACTTCCGCCCGGAGGTCGAGGCGCGGATCGCGAAGCGGAAGGGGTTCGTGCAAGTGCCAGCGATGATGGAGGCGGCCGAGTGAGCGCCGCTGCGGCCGTCCTCGCCGCGATCCTCGCCGCACCTGGCGCCGCGCCTGTCGAGGGCGAGCTGGTGCCGCAGCGGGTGGTGACGGTCGCCATGGCGCAGTGCGCGGTCCGTCGCGATCCGGTCGCGGCCGAGCATTTCGTCCTCGCCGACCTGTCCGATGGCGACGGGGCCATGCCGCCGCCGCTGAAGGCCGCGCGGCAGCGGATCATCCAAGCGCTGACGCCGTGCGTCGGGCATAACTTCGGCTCGGTGACGATGCCGGGCATCGCCCTGCGTGGCTTCCTCGCCGAGGCGCTGCTGACGACGAACGCCGGGACGGCGCTAACGGCGGCCGGCGCGCTGCCGGCGGTTGCGGCGGCACCGACCGCGCCAGGCGGGCACATGGGCGCGCGCTTCTGGCGCTGCGTCGTCGCCGCCGCCCCGCGCGCGTCCGCCGACCTGATCGCCGCGCCCGACCGCTCGCCCGAGGAGGGCAAAGCGTTCGACGCGCTGTTGCCGAGCT
>JAFARM010000172.1 GCA_019245455.1 Sphingomonadaceae bacterium
GCGGCGCGGCTCGCCGGCAGCGGGGATGCGGGCGGTGCCGACGCCACCGGCACGGCGGCCACCGGCGGCGGGGCCGCCACCACGACCGTCGGCGGGCGGCTGCGCGCGACGAGCAGCCAGACGATCGCCGCGCCCTGGATTAGCAGCAGGGCGGCAACCAGGACGCGCCATGGCGAGACGGGGGGCCGCGCCGCCCCCGCGCCGGCAGGCGGGGTCCGATAACGGGACGGCGGGTCCGTGACCGGGCGGCCGCCATCGGCGGAAGGTGCGGCGGACGGCGGCAGGGCAGCGGACGGGGGCGGGACGGCGCGGCGGGGTGGCGGATCGCGGTCGATGCTGCCGCCCCGGGGGATTTCCCCGAAGATCTCGACCGCTCGCCGCTGCCGCCACGCCTCGTCCACGACCACCGCCTGTCCTTGCGGGGGCACAACGGTTCGCCGCCGCATTTCGTTGCAGGCGCGCGCGACGCCGTAGCCGGGGTCGCCGCCGCGCGCTAAGGATCGGGAAAACGCCTGCGGGAGAAAAGCCATGCCGTCCGTCCGTCCCGATGTCGCCGCCTTCCTCGCCATGCTCGCCGCCGCACCGGGGCCGAAGATGGAGGAGGGCACGCCCGAGGCGGCGCGGACGATGATGCTGGCGATGCGGGCGATGACCGAGCGGCCGCGCGGCGACCTCGCCGTCGTCCGCGACGTCGCCATCCCGGCCCCCGAAGGCCATGCGATCCCCGCGCGGGTCTACAGCGCCGCCGCCACGCCGCCGGCCGGCCCGGTCGTCGTCTACTTCCACGGCGGCGGCTGGGTCATCGGCAATATCGAGACGCACGATTCTTTGTGCGCCGAGATCGCCCGCGTCCTCGGCCTGACCGTCGTCAGCGTCGACTATCGGCTCGCCCCCGAGCACCCCTTCCCCGCCGCGGTCGACGACGCGCTGGCGGCGATGCGCTGGCTGGCGTCGACGCCGAACGCGGTCGGCCACGCCATCACCGGCCTCGTTCCCGCGGGCGACAGCGCCGGCGGCAACCTCGCCGCGGTCGTCAGCCAGACGCTGCACGGCGAGCTGGTCGTGCCGATCGTTGCGCAGTGGCTGATCTACCCCGGCGTCGACATGACCGCGACCGAGGGCAGCATGGTCGAGTTCGGCGATGGCTATCTGCTCACCGCCGGTGGGATGCGCTGGTTCAGCGAGCATTATATGGGGGCGAGCGATGTCCGCGACGTCCGCGCCTCGCCGGCGCTCGCCGCCTCGCTCGCCGGACAGCCGCCGGCGATGGTCTTCACCTGCGGGCTCGACCCGCTGCGCGACCAGGGCCGTGCCTATGCCGGCCGCCTGATCGCCGCCGGCGTCGATGTGTCGTTCCTTGAGGCCGCGGGCCAGATCCACGGCTGCTTCACGCTCCGCCAGGCGATCCCCAGCACGCAGGCCGACCTCCACGCCTGCCTCGCCGCGCTCAAGCTGCTGATCGCCGACGCCGCCGCGCCGGCGCTGGCGCAGGCGGCGGAGTGACCGACCACCGCACGGTCGCGGCGCTGCCCTACCGGCCGGGCGTCGGCATCATGCTGCTCAATGCCGAGAACAAGGTGTTCACCGGCCAGCGGCTCGATTCGAAGCTTGAGGCTTGGCAGATGCCGCAGGGCGGGATCGACGAGGGCGAGGACCCACGCACGACCGCTTTCCGCGAGCTGGCCGAGGAAACCGGGATCACCAAGGCCGAGATCATCGCCCAATCCAAGGGTTGGCTGACCTACGACCTGCCCGACGACCTGGTCGGCACGGTGTGGCACGGGCGCTACCGCGGGCAGCGGCAGAAGTGGTTTGCGATGCGCTTCCTGGGGGCCGACAGCGACATCGACATCGCCACCGCGCACCCCGAGTTCCGCGCCTGGCGCTGGTCGAGCCTCGACGAGCTTCAAGGGCTCATCGTGCCGTTCAAGCGCGCGCTGTACGAGGCCGTGATCGCCGAGTTCCGCGACCTGATCGCTTAGAACCGGACGCCGACGCGGGCGACGACGCCGTCCTCGCGGTTCTTCTGCAGCCGGCCCGGCGCGATCCGCGGCAGGTCGTTGCCGACATAGTCGAGGCCGAGGACGACGACGCGCAGCACGCGCGCCTCGACGCCGGCGCGCCAGTCGGTCTTGACCCCGCCCGTACCAGAAGCGCGGAACCCGGCGAAGGCCCCCGCCTCCCGCCCGACGGCGGCGCGCAGCGTCAGCGGCGTCGTCGGGATCGCCGCCGCCGCCCGCGCCTGCAGGTAGAGGTTGCCCCCCGGTGCCGCGCCCTGGTCGGGGGCATAGTTGGCCGCCAGCGTCAGCGTCGCCGGGCCGAGCGCGCCGGCGAGGCTGGCGAAGACCTCGCCGTTCGCCGCCTCGCCGCCGGGATGGAGATAGCCGATCGCGCCGACGCTCGGGGTCAGCAGCCCGAAGCTGCGGCTCCACCCCGCCGACAGATCCACCTCCGCCGACCGCGTTTCGACGGCGTAGCGCCCGCGCGACGACGAGATCGCCTCGACCCCCGCGAACCACGGGCCCGCCTGGCCGCTGAGCGTGCCGTCGGCGACCGGCTGCCGGTCGCTCAGCGACACACCGCGGAAACGGTAGTCGCTGAGAACGTCGCCGGCGACGCTGACCTCGGCTGCCGCGACCGGCGCGGCGGCACCGATCGCGACGAGGATGTTGCATCGCAGCAACAGCCAGGCTCGACGGCCGGGGGCGACGCGACGCGACGGGTGCATAATATCCGGGCACCTGCGCCGCGACGGCCCAAAAAGCAAGCAGCGCCCGGCCTAGAACAGCACCCCGACCTCGAACACGCCGCGCGTCTGCGAATGGGCATTGCCGTCGTTGCCGAAGGCGAAACCGGCGGTGGTGCCGGTCGCGCGGACGTACGACAGCTCGGCGCGGGCGAAGAAGATCTTCCACGTGTAGGTCGGCGTCAGCGTCAGCGACCAGGCGTCGCTGCCCGGGCCGTAGAGGTAGTTCGCCGCCGTGCCGCCCGGCGTCCCCGACGAGCTGACATATTCGGCGCGCCCCGACAGGCTGAGCGCCGGTGTGATGGCATAGCGCGCGAGCACCGCCCCGCCCCACGTCTCCGCGGACGTCGTGCCGAGGAACGGCAGCGCGTCGACGTGGGTGTACTGGATATAGGGCTGGATCACCCACTTGCCCTTGGTGCGCGTGTAGATCAGGTCGTAGATCTGCTGGTTGTTGAGCACCGGGCTGGTGACGAACGTCGCCTTGGTGATCGTCCGCGTGTTGCCCTGCGCGGTGAAGGCGAGCACGTCGGCGGGGTCGATCGTCCACGCGACCGAGCCCGACAGCGTACTGTACTTGCTCGAATAATAGCCGTCGCTGAAAGCCAGCGAGAAGGCCAGTGGGCCGTGCGTGTAGTTCGCCTGAACCCCCTTCGACACCGCCGGCTCGAGGTTCCACAGCAGGCCGCGGTCGATGTTCATGTTTTCAAAGGTGAAGGTGTATTCGGCCCCGACCAGCGTCGGCAGCTTGCCGACCTGCACCGAGAAGGCCGAGGTCGGCGCGATCTTGACGAACGCCTGCGGGATCGGGCCGAAGGTCGATTCGTTGGTGCGCGACGCGCGCAGGTACGGCACGCCGAGCGAGGGCAGCGAATAGATGCCCGCCTGCGCCATGAACTGGAAGACGCCGTCGATCTTCTGGACGACGACCTGCCCGTTCGAAATGTCGCCGAACGAATCGTGGTCGCCGGGGACGGCATGGTCCTGGAAGCGGCCGATGCCCGACAACGCGCCGTTGACATAGACCTTGCCGAAGCCGTCGAGGTCGAAGCTGACCGGCGTCGCGGCATAGCTCAGCGGCCCGGCAAGCGCGGGCAGCAGCGCGGGCGCGGTGGGGGCGGCGGCGGGCGCCTCGGCCGGCGGCGCGGGGGGTGCCTCCTGTGCGGTGGCGGGCACGGCGGCGACGGCGGCGAGCGATGCCGCGACAGCGATTTTCTTCATCTTCTTCTCCCTGCTCCCGAGCCAAGCGGCGACGGCGTCTTTGTGCGACGCAACATCCGTGCCATGCCATGGCGAAAGGGGGGCCGCCCGTAGGGAAAGCATAAAGAGAGGGCCGGTGGTCGAAACCACCGGCCCTGAGTAAAATCCTTGGGGAGGATCGCCTTTCGGCCCGTCTCTTGTGCACTGCAGCAAAAGCGTTTGCAAGAGGGAAAATGGTTACCGTCGATCACGACATCGCGCGGTTGACCCGTTCCACGTCCGTTCTATAGCCGCAGGGATGAGCGACCTCTTCTCCGCCGCGACCTCGACGGCGACCGACTACGACGCCAGCCACATCGAGGTGCTCGAGGGACTCGAACCCGTCCGCCGCCGCCCCGGAATGTACATCGGCGGCGTCGACGAGCGCGCGCTCCACCACCTTGCCGCCGAAGTGCTCGACAACGCCATGGACGAGGCGGTCGCCGGCCACGCGACGCGGATCGAGGTGACGCTCGCTGCCGGCAACCGGCTGACCATCGCCGACAACGGCCGCGGCATCCCGGTCGACGACCACCCCAAGTTCCCCGGCAGGTCGGCGCTCGAGGTGATCCTGACGACGCTCCATTCGGGCGGCAAGTTCGCCGGCAAAGCCTATGCGACAAGCGGGGGCCTGCACGGCGTCGGCGTGTCGGTGGTCAACGCGCTGTCCGCCGAGCTGACGGTCGAGGTCGCGCGGGGCAAGGCGCTCTACCGCCAGCGTTTCTCGCGCGGCGCGCCGCTGACGCCGCTTGAGCCGCTCGGCCCGGTCAACGGCCGGCGCGGCACGACCGTCAGCTTCAGCCCCGACGAGGAGATCTTCGGCGAGGGCGCGGCGTTCAAGCCGGCGCGCCTCTACCGGCTGGCGCGGTCGAAGGCGTACCTGTTCGGCGGCGTCGAGATCCGCTGGAAGTGCGACCCCGAGGTCATCACCGACTCGACCCCCTCAGCGGCGACCTTCCAGTTCCCCGGCGGCCTCGCCGACCACCTGACCGAGCAGCTCGCCGACCGCGAGCGCGTCGTCCCCGACCTGTTCGCCGGCCGCGCCGACCTCGCCGAGGGGCGCGGCAGCGTCGAATGGGCGGTCGCCTGGCCGCAATGGGGCGACGGCGCCGCCAGCACCTACTGCAACACCATCCCCACGCCCGACGGCGGCACGCACGAGGCGGGCCTGCGCAGCGCGCTGACCCGCGGCGTCAAGGGCTTCGCGTCGCTCGTCGGCAACAAGCGCGCCGCCGAGCTGACGCCCGAGGACGTCGTCACCGGCAGCGAGCTGATGCTCAGCCTGTTCATCCGCGACCCCCAGTTCCAGAGCCAGACCAAGGATCGCCTGACCAGCCCCGAGGCGACACGCCTCGTCGAAGGCGCGATCCGCGACCATTTCGACCACTGGCTCGCCGGCGACGAGGGCCGCGCCCGCACCCTGCTCGGCGTCCTCATCGAGCGCATGGACGAGCGCCTGCGCCGCCGCGCCGAGGCGCTCGACAAGCGCAAGACGGCGACCAACAAGCGCACCGTCCGCCTGCCCGGCAAGCTGACCGACTGCGCCCGCAGCGGTGCCGACGGCACCGAGCTGTTCATCGTCGAGGGCGACTCGGCGGGCGGCTCGGCCAAGCAGGCGCGCGACCGGGCGACGCAGGCGGTGCTGCCGATCCGCGGCAAGATCTTGAACGTCGCCAGCGCCAACGCCGCGAAGGTCGGGGCCAACAGCGAGATCGGCGACCTGATCCAGGCGCTCGGCTGCGGCACGCGCGACCGCTTCTCTCCGGAGGCGCTGCGCTACGAGAAGGTCGTCATCATGACCGACGCCGACGTCGACGGCGCGCACATCGCGACGCTGCTGATGACCTTCTTCTTCCAGGAGATGCCGGGGCTGGTCCAGGCCGGGCGGCTGTTCCTGGCGCAGCCGCCGCTCTACCGCCTCGCCGCCGGCGGCACGGTCGAATACGCCCGCGACGAGGCCCACCGCGCCGAGCTGATGCGGACCGTGTTCAAGGGCAGGAAAGTCGAGGTCGGCCGCTTCAAGGGGCTGGGCGAGATGGCGTCGGCGCAGCTCCGCGAAACGACGATGGACCCGGCCAAGCGCACCCTGCTCCGCGTCCGCTTGCCCGCCGACCCCGAGGCGCGCAGCGACGTCCGCGGCCTCGTCGACCGCCTGATGGGGAGGAACCCCGAACACCGCTTCGCCTTCATCCAGGCCAGCGCGCGCGAGGTGGAGGCGGAGGCGATCGATGCGTGAGCTAACCTCCCCTTGTCATCCCCGCGAAAGCGGGGACCCATCTCCCGAGGCTTCAGGAGATGGGTCCCCGCTTTCGCGGGGATGACGGGGTAGAGACGCAGGTTCCTCATCCCTCCCCCGTCATCCCGGCGTAGGCCGGGACCCATGACCTCGAACGTTCGAGGTCATAGGTCCCGGCCTACGCCGGGATGACGGGGGTTTTTGACCGGCCTTGCCCGCTCTAAGTACCGAGAATGCGCACCCCCGCCGACCGTCCGCCGGACCCCGAAGCCGGCACGCGCGACCGATTTTCCGAGGAGTCGGCGACCTACGTCGTTAAGGGACGCGACACGCCCGACCTCGACGCCGGCGTCGCCGCGATCCGCAACGTGCTGCGCACCCTGCCCCCGCGCCCCGGCGTCTACCGGATGCAGGACGCCGCCGGCGACGTGCTCTACGTCGGCAAGGCGCGGGCGCTGAAGGCGCGCGTG
>JAFARM010000250.1 GCA_019245455.1 Sphingomonadaceae bacterium
CCCAAGGACCCGGTCACGCTCGGCCTCTGCCCGCAGCGCGAACTCGACGCCGTCGTTGCTGCCGCGGCGAAGAAGGCGGGGCTGGAGACCGAGGCCGACGACGGCCGCATCGTCAGCGAGCGGGCGCAGCTGATCGAGCAGCTCCACGCCGAGCGCGTCGCCGCCGCCCACCTCGCCGAACATGGTCCCGCGCCCGAACTCGGCACCGCGCAGCAGCAGGGCGACGCGCTGTTCCGCCGCTGATGCCGCGGCGGTGGTGCGGCTTGACCCTCACCCGCCGTCCGTTCACAACCGCCGCGTGATGGAATCCGTGTCCGAAGACCCGCCCAGCTTCGAGGTCGCGCTCGCAAGGCTCGAAAAGATCGTCCACCGGCTCGAGGCCGGCGACGCGACGCTCGAGGAGTCGATCGACCTCTACACCGAGGGGCAGCGGCTGAAGGGGTTCTGCGAGGCGAAGCTCGCCGGCGCGACGGCGCGGATCGAAGCGATCGTCGTCGGCCAGGACGGTCGCGCCGCCGGAATTACCCCCTTCGATGCAGGCTGAGACCCTGGTGCGCGCCTCGAGCAGCCTGAAGCCCGCGCTCGACGCGATCGGCACGGCGATGGACCAGCGTTTCGACCGCCTGCTGCAGCTGCCGGCCGACGGGCGCGAGCGGCTGTTCGCCGGGATGCGCCACGCCGCGATCGGCGGCGGCAAGCGGATGCGGCCGCTGCTCGTCGTCGCGAGTTGCGACCTGTTCCACGTCGACCGCGAGCGGGCGCTGCGCGTCGCCCTCGCGATCGAGTGCGTCCACTGCTATTCGCTGATTCACGACGACCTGCCGTGCATGGACGACGACGACCTCCGCCGCGGCAAGCCGACCGTTCACAAGGCGTTCGACGAGGCGACGGCGGTGCTGGCGGGCGATTCGCTCCATGCGCTGGCGTTCGAGGTGCTGGCCGATCCCGCGACCCACGGCGACCCGGCGGCGCGTGCCGAGCTGGTGCTCGAACTCGCCCGCGCCAGTGGCCCGAGCGGGATGGCGGGCGGGCAGATGATGGACATCGCCGCGACCGAGCGCGACTTCGACCTGACGGCGACGACGCGGCTGCAGCAGCTGAAGACCGGGGCACTGATCGGTTTCTGCCTTGAGGCGGGCGCGATCATGGCGCGCGTGCCCGAGCAGGGACGGACCCCGCTCAGGGGCTATGCCCGCGATCTTGGCCTTGCATTCCAGATCGCCGACGACCTGCTCGATGTCGAAGGCGACGCCGACAAGACCGGCAAGGCGGTGCACAAGGACGCCGACCGGGGCAAGGCGACCTTCGTCTCGCTGCTCGGCGTCGAGCGCGCGCGGACGCAGGCGGCGATGCTGATCGACCAGGCGATCGACCACCTGCACAGTTTCGGGGCGGAGGCCGACCTCCTCCGCGCCATCGCCCGCTTCGCCATCGAGCGCGAGTTCTAGGCGTCGTGCGGATCGGGGTCTATCCAGGCACGTTCGACCCCGTCACGCTTGGGCATATGGACATCATCCGGCGGGGCGCGAAGCTCGTCGACCGGCTGGTCATTGGCGTGTCGACCAACGCGTCGAAGTCGCCGATGTTCACGCTCGACGAACGCGTCGCCATGGTCCGCCGCGAAACCGAGGACCTGGGCGATGCGGTCGGCGTCGTGCCGTTCGATGCGCTGCTGATGAAGTTCGCCGAGGCACAGGGCGCGCAGGTCATCGTCCGCGGCCTGCGCGCGGTCGCTGATTTCGAGTATGAGTTTCAGATGGCGGGCATGAACCAGCAGTTGAACGCCAAGATCGAGACCGTCTTCCTGATGGCCGATGTCGCGCTGCAGCCGATCGCGTCGAAGCTGGTGAAGGAGATCGCGGTCTACGGCGGCGACGTCCGCAAGTTCGTCAGCCCGCGGGTCGCCGCCGACCTCGTCGCCCGTGCCGGGCAGCGTTCATGACGGCGACAGCGGCGGCGGGATAGGGGCGCGGAGAAGCGATGTTGAGGACGACGATGCGGGTTCTGTGGGCGGCGATGGCGGCGGCGGTGCTGGGCAGCGGGGCGGTCGCGCAGGTCGCCGCGCCGC
>JAFARM010000394.1 GCA_019245455.1 Sphingomonadaceae bacterium
GTGCAGGCCTTCCCCGTCAGACGATGCCGAAGGTCCACCCCTCGGTCGCGTGCACGGTATCCAGACCGCGCGGTTGCCACTTCGCCGGGTCGCCGGCGGCGCGGCGCATCCCTGCGGCGGAAATCAGCGCGTCGCCGACGTGGTCGCTGAACCGCTCGGGCACGCCGGCGGGTTCGCTGCCGAGGGCGGCGAGGAGCCGGCTCAGGCGCGCGCGGTCGGTGACCTTGCCGATGCGCTCGGGCTCCGACAGCCGCGCGACGGCCGCGGCGACGAAGGCGCGGCAGTAGATCTCGACGATCAGCGGCCCGCGCGCCGGCACCGGGTCCATCGGCCAGACGGGCACGGGCGTGCGGGCGAGCAGGCGCATTCCCGACAGGCTGGCCTTGCCGCACTGCGCCGCGCCGAGCAGGACGAAGGCCGACGAGGGTGCCCCGAGGCTGCGGCCGCGGGCGTCGCGCATCGCCTGCCACCGCCGCTCGACGACGCGCAGCCGGGCGCGCGCGTCGCGCGGCCCGTCGGCGGCACCGAGCCAGAAATAGGACCGCCGGTGGGCGACATAGCTATTCGCGCCGTCATGGCGCTCGGCGGTGGCGACCCGCTCGACCTCCGCCCACAGCGCGCGCGCGTCGGGCGGGCTCCCCGCCGCAGCGGGGAAGAACGCTCCTCCGTCGGCGAACGGCAGGCCGAAGCAGAAGTCGAACCCGATCAGCACGCGCTCGCCGGTTGCCGACAGGTCTGCCAGCCACGCGCCGACCTCGCCGCGCGACCAGCGGTGCCCCGGTCGCACGATCGCCGGAGCCGCCGTCCCCGCGGCGCATTCGGCCACTGCGATGGCCGCGTGCCGCTCGCCCGTGGCTCCCGTCCAATCGACCGCGACGAAGCGGGTGAAGGTCACGTGCTCCGTTCGCCCCGCAGCCCCGCCCACCACGCCAGCCGCTCGGCGATGCGTTTCTCGTGGCCGCGGTCGGTCGGCGTGTAGAACGTCTCCGGCGCCATGCCATCGGGCCAGTAGTCGGCACCGGAGAAGCCCTCGGCCGTGTCGTGGTCGTAGGCATAGCCTTTGCCGTAGCCAACCTGCTTCATCAGCTTCGTCGGCGCGTTCAGGATGTGCGCCGGCGGCGGCAGCGATCCCGTATCCGTCGCGCTCCGCCACGCCGCCTTCTGGGCGATATAGGCCGCGTTCGATTTCGGCGCGGTCGCCAGGTAGAGGCACGCGTGGGCGATCGCCAGCTCGCCCTCGGGAGAACCGAGGAAATCGTACGCCTCCTTCGCCGCCAGCGTCACCGCGAGCGCATCGCTGTCCGCCAGCCCGACATCTTCGCTGGCGAAGCGGACCAGCCGGCGCAGCACGTACAGCGGCTCCTCGCCGGCCGTCAGCATCCGCGCGAGATAGTAGAGCGCGGCGTCGGGGTCGCTGCCCCGCAGGCTCTTATGCAGGGCCGAGATCAGATTGTAGTGACCGTCGCGATCCTTGTCGTAGACGGCGACGCGGCGGTGGAGCAGGTCGCGCAAGCCCGCCGGCGCGAGCGGCGCGTCGACCGCAATGCTGAACAGCGTCTCGGCCTGGTTGAGGAGGAACCGCCCGTCGCCGTCGGCCGACGCGATCAGCGCCTCGCGCGCATCGGGCGTCAAGGGCAGGGGGCGTCCCTCGGCGGCCTCGGCGCGCTCGAGCAGGGTCGCGAGCGCCGCGGCGTCGAGCCGGCGGACGATCAGCACCTGCGCCCGGCTGAGCAGCGCCGCGTTCAGCTCGAAGCTCGGGTTCTCGGTCGTCGCCCCGACGAGCACCACCGTGCCGTCCTCGACGAACGGCAGGAAGCCGTCCTGCTGGCTGCGGTTGAAGCGGTGGATCTCGTCGACGAACAACAGCGTGCGGTGCCCGTTGCGTGCCGCCGCCCTGGCTTCGGCAAAGAGTTTCTTCAGGTCGGCGACGCCGGCGAACACCGCCGAAATCCCGACGAAGCGCATCCCGACCGCATCGGCGAGCAGGCGGGCGATCGTCGTCTTGCCTGTCCCCGGCGGCCCCCACAGGATCAGCGACGCGAGCGTGCCCGCCGCGACCATGCGCCCGATCGCCCCGTCGGGCCCGGTCAGATGATCCTGTCCGACGACCTCGCCGAGGCTGCGCGGGCGCAGGCGCTCGGCCAGGGGCGCGCGCGTTCCGGCGGTACCTGGGCGCGGCGGCGGATCGGCGGCGAACAGGTCGGCCATCGCAGTACAGATAGGGCCGCGCTCGTCACCCGTCGAGGTCGCCCGCCAAGCGCCCTCAGGCACCGCACCGCGTCGACCCCTCGCCGCCGCGCGGGGCACTGCAGGGCGATCCACCTTCCCGACGCCACGGTCATGATGCGCGTCGCCCAACGGCCACACACGGCAGCCAACGGTCGTTGCAGCGGCGGATTCTTCGCACCCGTTCGCGGCGCGGGACGTTATCGCGCGGCAACCGAGAAGGAGCCCCGGCCATGCCGCGCAAGCTGACGCAGTTCACCATCACCGAAGCGGGCGACGACTATCTGCTCCATATCGAGGACGACGCCGGCGAGACGATCGAGTTCACCGCCACCTACGACCAGCTGGATGTCCTGGTCGAGGCGATCGACCGCCATCTGGACGCCGACGCAGAGGAGATGGACGAGGTGGAGGACTGAGCGCCGCCGCCAGCGGCGACCGCGTATACGAAAAGGGTCGCGCTTCCAGACCAGGAAGCGCGGCTCCTTTCCGTTGGCGGAGATGCGCAGGCGTGGCTTACGCCGCCGCTTCCTCCGTCGGCAGCGTCCCCGGCTCGGCACCCGGGTCGAACGCTTCGGTGAAGCCGGCTTCCTCGCGCTCGAACAGGTCGGCGGTGACGTCGACGCCCTTGGCCTGCAACTCGGCCTCCTCGGGCGAGCGGGCGACGTTGACCTTGACCGTCACGCTGACCTCGGGGTGGAGGGCGACGCGAACCTCGTAGACGCCGAGTGCCTTGATCGGCTTGTCGAGCACGATCTGGTTCTTGGTCACCTTGGCCCCGTCGGCGACGAGCGCCTCGGCGAGATCGCGGGGGGCGACGCTGCCGTACAGCGCGCCGGCGTTCGACGCCTGGCGGATCAGCACCACCGAGCGGCCGTCGATCGACCGGCTGTCGCGCACCGCGGTTTCGCGCCGTGCGGCGTTGTCGGCCTCGATCTGCGCGCGGCTCGCCTCGAAGCGCTTCTTGTTCGCCTCCGACGCGCGCAGCGCCTTGGCGCGCGGCAGGAGGAAGTTGCGGGCATAGCCGGGCTTGACGTTGACGACGTCGCCAATGTTGCCGAGCTTCTCGACCCGCTCGAGCAGGATCACGTCCATGGCTGCGGATCCTTACTTCACGAGGTACGGCAGCAGGCCGATGTGGCGGGCGCGCTTGATCGCCTGCGCCAGCTCGCGCTGCTTCTTGCCGGAAACGGCGGTGATGCGCGACGGCACGATCTTGCCGCGCTCGGAGACGAAGCCCTGGAGCAGGCGGACGTCCTTGTAGTCGATGACGGGCGCGTTCGGACCCGAGAACGGGCACGACTTGCGGCGGCGGAAGAAGGGACGACCCATGTGCCTGTACTCCCCTTAAGCCGCGCGCGGGCGGAAGCCGCCGCGGTCGCCGCCCCGGTCGCCACCGAAGCCGCCGCCGCGCGGGCGGTC
>JAFARM010000059.1 GCA_019245455.1 Sphingomonadaceae bacterium
TCACTCACGCGGCATTGCTGGATCAGGCTTTCGCCCATTGTCCAATATTCCCCACTGCTGCCTCCCGTAGGAGTCTGGGCCGTGTCTCAGTCCCAGTGTGGCTGATCATCCTCTCAGACCAGCTATGGATCGTCGCCTTGGTAGGCCTTTACCCCACCAACTAGCTAATCCAACGCGGGCTCATCCAAAGGCGATAAATCTTTGGCCTCTCGGCATCATACGGTATTAGCTCAAGTTTCCCTGAGTTATTCCGTACCTTTGGGCAGATTCCCACGCGTTACGCACCCGTGCGCCACTAAGCCCGAAGGCTTCGTTCGACTTGCATGTGTTAGGCATGCCGCCAGCGTTCGTTCTGAGCCAGGATCAAACTCTCAAGTTCATGTCCGAAACTCTGCCCCGGCAAGCCGGAACAAAGCCCCGTTCAAGGAGCTTCCTATTGCACAAAACCAATCTGACTATCCGACCCGAAAGCCGGTAGTGCATTGTGGTAAGACATATAGGAGGCGCGTTTTAACCATGACGCCGGAGCCCTTGTACGCTCCAGGCCATGGGTCGCCGCCCACATGTCCCTTCATTCAACCTACAATGAGAAAGAGCGACACCACTCTGTTCCCCGTTTCACCGGGGTACTGAGCGGCTGTTTTTTCCGAGACCCGGAAGCGAACCCAGTGGCTCGTTTCCGGCGTCGGGGGCGGCTTATGCGCCGTGTCTCAAACCCCGTCAACGTCTTTTTTCGTGACCCCGGCGAACCGCGATCCGAAAGCCGGCTCCATCACCGCGACGCGCCCGGTCGATGTGACCGTAGGCCTCGCTGCGCTGGTGGAGATGACGAGCGCTGGGCAAAGCCCGCCGCCCGTCGTCCGGTGAGCGCCATCTAGGGACCGGCCGCCGGCGTGGCAACCCTTTTCTGCTGCAGCGCCGAACTTTCCGGCTAAGCGGCGGAAATATAATCCTTGAGTGCGCTCGCCTCGCCCTCGGCCTCCTCGATCCGGCGTTTGACCAGGTCGCCGATCGACACCAGCCCGACGAGCGCGCCACCCGCGACGACCGGCAGGTGCCGGATGCGCCGGTTGGTCATCGTCGCCATGGCCGCCGGGATCGACGCGTCCGGATCGACGGTGACGACCGGCGAGGTCATCACCGCGCCCGCCGTCGCGTCGAGGACGCCCGCGCCCTGCTGCGCGAGCTCGCCGACGATATCCCGTTCCGAGACGATGCCGACGATCGATTCGCTGTCGAGCACCAGGACCGCGCCAATCCGGTGGCGGTCGAGGAGGGCGACGATTTCACGGACGCTTGTTTGTGGCGCCACACTGACGACGGATCGGTTTGACAGGAGCGAGCGGATCGACACGAGTGCCTCCTTCCCCAGAGCACGGCCGCGGATCGTTCCAAATCGCAGCCGGAGCCCCCATAATCCGCCCGATCGACGGGAAAGGAAAGACGATGCGCGACGAAGCGCCCGGCGCCTGGCGGCACTTCCGGCGGCTGATGGGATGGATGGCGGCGATTGCCGTCGCGACCATTGCGGTGGCGCTCGCGGTGCTCCACGCCGAAGGCGTCGTGCTCCGCCTGCACTTCGTGATCGCGCTGGCACTGGCGATCGGGCTTTCGGTGCTGCTCGCCGGCGGGCTGATGGGGCTGGTCTTCGCGAGCCACCGCGGCGGCTATGACGACGCCGTCGACGAGCCAGGCCGCGGGCGGCGCAGCAACGAAAAGGGCCGCCCCGGAGGGCGGCCCTAAACGATCGCTCGTCGAGCGATCAGAAATCGATCTGGGCGCGCAGCGCGAAGGCGTCGGTGCTGTACTCGCGCCCGGCCGGGATCTGCGTGCTGAGCGGAACGACCTGCGCCGCCAGCGGCCCGCCGCGGATCTCGGCATGGGTGTACTGCGCCGCGATGCGGACATAATCGATCGGCCAGTAGTTGAGCACGCCGATATAGCCGATCTGGCGACCACCGTTGACCAGTCCGGCGCTGTTCGCCGCGGTGTTGCCGACCTGATCGCTCAGGTTGAGGTAGTCGACGCGGCCGGCGAGCTGCAGTCCGCCCCAGCCGCCCTCGCTGACCGGATGCAGGATCTTGGTGCGGTCGATCTTGCCGTTCTTGTAGCCGCGGGTCTCGCCCGTGATCCACCAGCCGCCCTCGATGTAGCCCGAGGCGAAGTCGGCGTCCTGCGGATAGGCCGTGCCGGTGATCGCCTGCGGTGGCGTCACGGTATAGCCCGGACGATAGCCGCGGACGTGGAGGTACTGGCCCTCGCCCTGGACGTGGAACGGCCCCCAGATGTACAGCGCCTCGAGCCCGACGATCGTGTCGCCCGACCCCGCGACGGTGGTGTCGATGAAGCGCTGATCGGTGGTGAAGACGAACGGCCGCGCACGGTAGCGCAGGCCGCGCGCATCGGTGGCGAACTCGCGCCACTGGAAGCTCGCCGCGAGGTGCGCCTGGCCGCCGTAGATCTTCGGCGACCACACGACGCGCGCCGATCCCTGGTAGCCGGTGCGGTCGAACAGGCCGGCGTTGTTGGCCGAAACCGAGGTCGCCACCGTCGGCGTGCCGCCCGGCGTCGCCGCCGGGGTCACGGTCGAGGTCGCCGAGTAGCCGAGCGCCGCGTTGCCGTTGATGCCCTGGTTGAAGGCACCGAGCTGGATGCGGAAATCGTTCTTTGGATTGACGTAGGTCACCGCGAAACCGAGGCGACGGCCGTTGTTGAAGGCATCATTCAGCTGCGAGCGCTCGAGCACCGGGATGAAGCGGTTGCTCGTCATGTTGTCGAGGCTGCTGAACGGGTAGAAATAGCCGACGGTGAAGGTCAGCGGGGTGCGGTGGGGCGCCCACTCGAAGATCACGTCCTCGTAGTCGACGACGCCCTCGGCGAAGTTGAACTGGAAGTTGTACGAGAAGTCGCCCGGCAGCGACCCCGACGCGCCAATCAGCAGACGGCGCGAGCGGCCGGTGAAGCCGAGGTTGGGCGTGACGATGCGGTTGCCGGGGTTGTTGATCTGGCCGAAGTCGTACTGGAGCTCGCCGTTCAGCTTGAACTTGAAGCCGTCCGGTCCGGACGTCTCGGGCATCCCCTTCCACGACACGCTCTGGTTGGCGAGTTTCTTGTTGGTATCGGCGAGCGCCTTGTTGTTGTCGGCCGCGACCTGCGCCAGCGCCTGGATCTGCGCCTGCATCGCCTGGACCTGCGCACGGAGCGCCTCGACCTCGTCAGTCGACGCCGCCGCCTGCGCATGAGCGACCCCCGCCAGCGCCGAGGCGGCAAGCAGCGCCGTCGTGAGTTTGAGCATGGTCATTGCTTAAGCGCCCCTGAATGATTGCAGGCGCGGGGCTACCGGCACGACGTGACACTCCGGCGTCGAAATCGTTGCAGTTTCGTGACGGACGGCATCGCTGCGGCCGGCGTGGCAATAATGCAACGGCGGTTACGGAGCGACGCGTGCCGCCGCCCACTGTTGATCGCGTCGCGCCACGATCCGCACGTGTTCCGTTCCCGCAAGGTCGAGCCGATCGATCATCTCGACCATCACGGTCAGGACGGCAAAGGCCGGACGCGCCCCCTGTCCGAGTCGCGCTCCGGCGAGCTGCGTGCCCGGCGGCGGAAGCGCGGTGTAGCTGCGCCGTCCGGCCGGCGGAACCTCGCGCCAGGACGCGGCGACCGCACGTCCTTCGGTCGCAATCGCCGCCGTCCCCGTCAGCCGGACCTGCACCTGCGCGATTGGGTCATAAGCGACGACGGCAATGCGCGGATCGACCGTCAGCGCGGCGACCTTCGCCGCGCGCGCATCGGTGAAAAACGTCAGCGTCGCCGCCGCTACATCGACGCCGCGCAGCACCATCACGCGGGCAGCGACGGGCGAGCCCGTGGCGACGACCGGCGTCCGCCACGGAGACCCGCGGTCAGCGACCGCCGCGGCAAGCCGACACCACGTGTCGGCGATGCGCGCGACGCGGTCGTCCGGGTCAGCCGTCGACGTTCTCGACGGCGGCAACGACCTTGCGCGGCCGGCCGCGAGGACGCTTGATAGGCGGCGCGTCAGCCGCAGGGGCGGCAGCGCCTTCGGCCGCGGGCGCGATCGCCGGCGGCGCGTCGGCGGGGACAACCGTCGCGGGACCAGGAATACCGATGGGCATCGCCGATCCGTCACTGTCGCGCGGCTCGCCCCGCTCGGCGGGTTCGCGCCGGAACTCGCCGTTGCGGCGGAAGCCATCATCGCGCCGGCGCCGCTGGTCGTCACCGTCTCCAGCGTCGCGCGGCGCATCCCGTCCACCCTCGTCGCGGCTGACCCGGCCTCGCGTATCGCCGTCGCGCGCCGCATAGGACCGCGGCCGGTCGTCGCGCTGGCCGCCCTCTTCGCGGAAACGGTTGCTGTCGTCGCGTTGCCGGTCGTCGCGTTGCCGATCGTCGCGCTGGCCGCGGCCTTCCTGCCCACGGCCACCCTCCTCGCGCTGCCGATCCTCGCGCTGCCGATGATCACGCTGGCGATCGTCGCGCTGGCGGTCGTCGCGACGCCGGTTGCCGTCATCGCGTCCGCTCTCGTCGGCGCGATATCCCTGCGGCCGGTCGCCGCCAGCGCCTTCGCTCCGGCCATTGCTGCGGTATGGTTGGCGGTCGCTCTCGTCGGCGTCGTCGTCATCGTCGCGGTCGCCGGCGAACCCCTGTGTGCCCGATGTGCCAAAGGCGTCATCGTCGTCGTCGAAGCCGGAGCGCGGTGCCGGCTGCGGATCGCGCGCGCGGAACTCGCTCAGAACGCGGAAATAATGGTCGGCGTACTGCATATAGAACTCGGCCTGGACGCGGTCGCCGTTCTGCGTCGCGTCGCGCGCCATCGCCTTGTATTTCTCGAGCAGCTGGGCGGCGTTGCCGCGCTGCCGGTTGTCGATGCGGCTGCCGTTGTTGAAGCTGCCCGACGGGCCGCCGCCCTGCGGACGCGCCCCGCCGCGTCCGCGGCGGCGACCATTCTGATTGTTCCTGATCAATGCCAAGTATCCCCGTGCGAGCACGCATCATCGGAAAAAGGTCTGTCGTCCGTGGGCCGGGGGCATCGCCAAGCCGATGCCAGCATCACCAATCCGGGCGGATCGCAGCGGCGGGGGACTTGTCCGGTCGACCTCGCCTGAGCGCGTGTCTAGCGGCATTCGCTGCCGCGTCAAAGCCCTAAATGGTGACGGCGAGGCAGCGCGGCAACCCCGCGAGGTCGCGGCGCAGCGCGACGGTCAGCCCCTGCGCGGCGAACAGCGCGCCCGCCGCCTCCGCCTGCGTCGCGCCGATCTCGATGCAGGCGATGCCGCTTGGGCGCAGGCGCGCGGCGACGACGGGGGCGATGCGGCAATAGTCGGCGAGCCCGTCCGACCCCGCGAACAGCGCCGCGGGCGGCTCCCACTCGGCGACGTCGCGCGGCAGCGGCTCGTTCGTGGCGATGTACGGCGGGTTGCACAGGATCAGGTCGAAGGTTCCCTCGCCCGCGTCCCAGCCGCCGTGGACGAACGCCGCACGGTCGCCAAAGCCCAGCTGCCGGGCGTTCCCCTCCGCCACAGCCAGCGCCGCCGCCGAGGCGTCGACGCCGACGCCCGTCGCTGCTGGCCACTCGGCGAGCGCCGCCAGCAACAACGCCCCCGACCCGGTGCCGAGGTCGAGCACCCGAACCGGGCCGGGCGTGCCGGCGAAGTGCGCGACCGCCGCCTCGACCAGCGTCTCGCTGTCCGGCCGCGGGATCAGCACGTCGGGCGTGACGGTAAGGTCGAGCGACCAGAACTCGCGGCGGCCGGTGATGTAGGCGACCGGCTCGCCCGCGGCGCGGCGGTCGACCAGCGCGGCGAAGGCGGCGGCGTGCGTGGCATCGATCTGACGCTCGGGCGCGAGCAGCAGCGCCATGCGGTCGATGCCGAGGGCATGGGCGAGCAGCACCTCGGCGTCGAGGCGCGCAATGCGGGTGGCGGCGGCGGCAAGGAGGGCACCGGTCCCGTCTCCCGCCTGCGGGAGAGGCGACTCGCGCGCCAGCGCGGCGGGTGAGGGTGTGCCCGACGGCCGACCTGCGGACTCGGCCGTCACCGCGCGCCCCCCACCCCGACCCTCCCCGCTCTCCGTTCGCTCCGCTCACGGGGGGGGAGGGAGAAGGCAGGACGGACGCCCCCCTTCCTTCTCCCTCCCCCCCCGATGCGCAGCATCGGAGAGCGGGGAGGGTCGGGGTGGGGGCACGCGGTCAGCCGCTCACTCCAGCGTCGCCCAGCGCCGCCAGCCGGCTCGCCTCGTCCTCCGCCACCAGCGCGCCGACCAGCTCGTCCATGTCGCCGGCGATGATCTCGGGCAGGCGGTGGAGCGTCAGGTTGATGCGGTGGTCGGTGACGCGCCCCTGCGGGAAGTTGTACGTGCGGATGCGCTCCGACCGGTCGCCCGAGCCGACCATCGACTTGCGCGCATCGGCGCGGGCGTCGTGAAGCTTCTGCCGCTCGGCGTCGTACAGGCGGGAACGGAGCACGCGCAGCGCCTTCGCCTTGTTCTTGTGCTGCGATTTCTCGTCCTGCTGGATGACGACGAGACCGGTCGGCAGGTGGGTGATGCGGACCGCCGAATCGGTCGTGTTGACCGACTGCCCGCCCGGCCCCGACGAGCGGTAGACGTCAATCCTGAGGTCCTTGTCGGCGATCTGGACGTCGACCTCCTCGGCCTCGGGCAGCACCGCCACCGTCGCAGCCGACGTATGAATGCGCCCCTGCGTCTCCGTCGCCGGCACGCGCTGGACGCGGTGGACGCCGGACTCGAACTTCAGCCGGGCGTAGACCTGGGGGCCGGTGACGCTGGCGACGACCTCCTTGAAGCCGCCCATCTCGCCCGCGGACGCGCTGATCGTCTCGACCCGCCAGCCTTGGGTATCGGCATAGCGCTGGTACATGCGGAACAGGTCGCCGGCGAACAGCGCCGCCTCGTCGCCGCCGGTCCCGGCGCGGATCTCGAGCATCGCCGGCTTGTCGTCGGCGGCGTCCCGGGGGAGGAGCTTCAGCGCGAGCTGCCGCTCGGCACGGGGGAGTTCCTCGGCGATCGCCGCCGCCTCGACCTCGGCGAGCTCGCGCATCTCGGGGTCGCCGAGCATCGCCTCCAGCGCCGCCGCCTCGTCGCGCAGGCGCCGCACCTCCGCCGCGGCTTCGACGACCGGCGTCAGCTCGGCATAATCCTTCGACAGCGCGACGAAGCGGTCGGACGGCAGATCGGGATTGCCCATCTGCGCCGCAAGGTCGGCGTGGCGGCGCTCGATCTGGGCGATGCGGTCGGGGGGGATCATGCCTGAGCAGGAAGTCTAATGTGGTAGTCAGCCCGGTAGCTAGCGCTTGGCAGGCGAACCTCGCGACCGATTATCCAAGGCATGACAACCGCTCCAACGACTGCGCCCGTTCCATGTGGATCGCTGCCGGTACGGTCGTGAACCCGATACTCGTCCAACAGCATGGAGTCCCAGCCCGGAGACCCGTCGGCTCGCACGGTATAGATTACGTCAGCACCTCGCTCTCTGGCCCGTTCGAAATCCTTCTTAGCGTTACCACGCGACAGCATCTCCACTTCGCAACGCCTTTCACGCAGAAAGCTAGCGGAGCGCCATGCCTTCGAAAGGTCAGTGCGAAGTCTGGCAACGAGCGCCTCGGCCTTGGCGGCAGCGGCTTCACCGTCGAAGACGATGTAGACGCGGTCCACCTCCTCCTTCGGCTCCCCCACCAGCATCGCCAGCCGCTCGATCCCGCCGGCCCAGCCGACCGCCGGCGTGCTCGGCCCGCCCATCGTCTCGATCAGGCCGTCGTAGCGGCCGCCACCGATCACCGTGCCCTGCGCGCCCAAGTGGTCGGTGACGAACTCGAATGCGGTATGGCGGTAATAGTCGAACCCGCGCACCAGCGCCGGCGCGCGCTCGAACGCCACGCCCGCCGCCTGCAGCCCCTTCTGCACCGCCTCGAAGAACGCCCCCGCCTCGGCCGACATGAAGGCGTCGATGCCCGGCGCGTCGGCGACGAGCGCGCGATCGGCCTCGGACTTCGAGTCAAGGATACGCAGCGGGTTCTTGGCCAGCCGCTCGCGGCTTTCGGGCGACAGGGCGTCGGCGTGGGCGGAGAAATGCTCGACCAGCGCCGCCCGCCACGCCGTCCGCGTCGCCGCGTCGCCGAGCGTGTTCAGCTGGAGGACGACCTTGTCCTTGCACCCCAGCTCGGCGAGCAGGTGGTCGGCGAGCGCGATCAGCTCGACGTCGGCCGCAGGCTCGGCCGCGCCGATGATCTCGGCGTCGAGCTGGTGGAACTGGCGGTAGCGCCCCTTTTGCGGGCGTTCGTAGCGGAACAGCGGGCCGTAGGCGGCGAGCTTCATCGGCGCGAACTGCTGCCAGCCGTTGGAGATGAAGGCGCGGCAGATGCCGGCAGTGAACTCGGGCCGCAGCGTCAGCGATTCGCCGCCACGGTCTTCGAACGTGTACATCTCCTTGCTGACGACGTCAGTCGTCTCGCCCAATGAGCGCGCGAAGACGGTGGTGAACTCGAACACCGGCACGTCGACGCGCTTGAAGCCGTACAGCTTGCGCACCCGGTTGAAGGTGTCGACGACATGGTCGAAGCGCGCGATCGCGTCGCCGTAGAGGTCCTGCGTCCCCCGGACGCGCTGCACTTTGTCTGCCATCGGCGGGCAGATAGGGGATGGCGCGGCGCGTGTCATCCGCGCCGATCCTCACGGTTCGCCGTCATGCTGGCGCAGGCCAGCGTCCACGGTGGTGCGCGACGCCCGCCCTGCCGCTCGGCACGGCCATGGATGCTGGCCTACGCCAGCATGACCCGTGTACTTGGAGGCTACCCCAGCGCCTTCAACCCGACGATGCAGCCGATCAGCCCGCCGAGCAGCACCACCCGCGCCAGGCTGGCGCTGTCGCCATAGACCGCGATGCCCAGCACCGCCGTCCCCACCGCGCCGATGCCGGCCCACACCGCATAGGCCGTGCCCAGCGGGATCGACCGCCCGGCGTACTCGAGCAGCCCCATGCTGAGCGTCACGCTGACGAGGAAGGCCGCGACCCAGGGCAGGTTGCGGAACCCCTCGACGTAGCGCAGCGAGGTGGTGAAGGCGACCTCGCACAGCCCGCCGAGGACGAGGGCCGCCCAAGGGTTCAGGGACACGACCTAGAGCCCTTCCTCCTCCCTCCCCCCCTGGCGCGAAGCGCCAGAGAGCGGGGAGGGTCGGGGTGGGGGAGCTCGGGCGAGAGAGTGCAGTTCGCGCGACAATCGCGTTCCCCCACCCCGGCCCTCCCCGCTCTACGGTCGCTGCGCTCCCGTGGGGGGAGGGAGAAGGTCACTTCGCGAACCGCTCGAGCGCGGCACCGTCGAGCCGGTGCACCGTCCACTCGCTCATCGCCTTCGCCCCCAGCGAGCGGTAGAAGTCGATCGCCGGCTGGTTCCAGTCGAGCACCGACCATTCCAGCCGCGCACACCCGCGCCCGACGGCGATCCGCGCCAGCCGCTGCAGCAGCGCCTTGCCCAGCCCCGTGCCGCGCGCGTGGGGCGCGACGTAGAGGTCCTCGAGGTACAGCCCGGCGCGCCCCGTCCATGTCGAGAAGTTGGTGAAGAACAGCGCGAGGCCGACGACCTCGCCGTCGACCTCCGCCACCAGCGCCTCCGCCGACGGCGTCGGGCCGAACAGGGTGGCGGTCAGGCTGTCGACGGTGGCGTGGACGGCGTCGGGTTCGCGCTCATAGGCGGCAAGCTCGCGGATCAGCCGCAGGATGTCGCCGACGTCGGCGGCAGTGGCACGGCGAAGGGGGTCGGTCACTCGGCCGCCTTGAGCGTGCCTGCCGCCTCCGGCTCGTCGTCGTCGAAGATGACCTGGTCGTCGCCGTCGTAAGGCTCGGGCCAGCGGCCTTCGGCGATCATCGTCAGCAGTTCAGCGCGAGCGGCTTCTGCCATAGCTGGCGTGACGATCACGATATCCTCGTCGTTCGGGTCCACTTGCCTGCCTCACACTGATCAGCCGTCGCCGGTCGTCACGCCACACATAAGTGATCGACAGGAGATTGTCGCTACCGCCTCCTAACGGCCCGATCGCTACGAGGCGTGTCTCGCCATAGTCGCGACGCCGGTCGACGACCTCGAAATAGAGGCTGTCGAAAATAAGACGGCCAGCCTCAAGGCCCATGCCGTGCTTTCGCCAGTTTTCCTTGCTCTTGGCCCGATCAAACTCGAACTCCTCCGGCGCACTCACTCCGCCGCGACCGCCATCCCGCCTGCCGCCGCCGACTTCGCCGCCTCGATCTCGGCGGCCTTCTTCTCGACCAGATCGACGATGTGGTCGACCATTGCCGGCTCGTCGATGTGGTGGCTGGTGACGCCCGACAGGAACACCATGTGCTTGCCGTTGCCGCCGCCGGTGATGCCGATGTCGGTCTCGCGCGCCTCGCCGGGGCCGTTGACGACGCAGCCGAGGACCGACAGCGACAGCTCGGTCGTGACGTGGGCGAGCGCGGCCTCCAGCTTCTCGACCGTCTTGACGACGTCGAAGCCCTGCCGCGCGCAGCTCGGGCACGACACGACGCGGACGCCTCGGGCGCGGATGCCCAACGACTTGAGCAAGTGGAAGCCGACCTTGACCTCCTCGACGGGGTCGGCCGACAGCGACACGCGGACCGTGTCGCCGATGCCGCTCCACAGCAGCATCCCCAGTCCGATCGACGACTTGACCGT
>JAFARM010000317.1 GCA_019245455.1 Sphingomonadaceae bacterium
CAGCTCGGGCACGACACGACGCGGACCCCGCGAGCGCGGATGCCGAGCGCCTTCAGCATGTGGAAGCCGACCTTGACCTCCTCGACGGGATCGGCCGACAGCGAGACGCGGATGGTGTCGCCGATGCCGCTCCACAGCAGCATCCCCAGTCCGATCGACGACTTGACCGTGCCGCCGATCAGCCCGCCGGCCTCGGTAATGCCGAGGTGGAGCGGGTAGTCGCACGCCTCCGCCAGCCCGTTGTAGGCGGCCACGGCTAGGAACACGTCGGACGCCTTGACGCTGATCTTGAACTCGCGGAAGTCGTTGTCTTCCAGCAGCTTGGCGTGTTCGAGCGCGCTTTCGACCAGCGCCTCGGGGCACGGCTCGCCGTACTTCTCGAGCAGGTGGCGATCGAGGCTGCCGGCGTTGACGCCGATGCGCATCGCGCAGCCATTGGCCTTGGCGGCGCGGACGACCTCCTTGACCCGCTCAGGGCTGCCGATGTTGCCGGGGTTGATGCGCAGGCACGCCGCGCCCGCGTCGGCGGCTTCGAGCGCGCGCTTGTAGTGGAAGTGGATGTCGGCGACGATCGGCACGCCGGCCGCCTTGACGATCGCCGGCATGGCGGCGGTCGATTCGACGTCGGGGCACGATACGCGGACAATGTCGGCCCCGACCTCGACGCAGCGCCTGATCTGCTCGATGGTGGCGACCGCGTCCTCGGTCGGGGTGTTGGTCATCGTCTGGACGCTGATCGGCGCGCCGCCGCCGACGGGGACGCGGCCGACCATGATCTGGCGCGACTTACGGCGGACGATGTCGCGCCAGGGACGGACGCTCATGCGGGCAGGCTCCAACGGTGTGGCGGCGATATAGCCGGGCACGCGTCCGCCGTCATCCCCGCGTTGCCCGGGGGATGACGGGGGGCGGAGGCGTCCCTATACCCGCGGCGGATGCGGCGTTCCTTCACCAAGATGCACGGGCTGGGCAACGACTTCGTCGTGTTCGACGCGCGAGCGGAGCCGCTGGCGCTGACGCGGGAGCAGGTCCGCGACCTCGCCGACCGGCACACCGGCATCGGCTGCGACCAGCTGATCGTCGTCGGGCCGAGCGACCGCGCCGACGCCTTCATGCACATCTGGAACGCCGACGGCAGCGTCGCCGAGGCGTGCGGCAACGCCGCGCGCTGCGTCGCCACGCTGCTGGGCGAGCAGGCGACGATCGACAGCGCCGGCGGGCTGCTCGACGCCGCGGCCGCGGCGGGGGCGGCGAGCATCGTCTACCCGCCGCCGCGCTTCGAGTGGGACGCGGTCCCCCTCGCCTACCCGCTCGACACCGGCGACGTGCCGGCGGCGTGGGACGACTTGGCGCACGGCGTCGCCCTAAGCGTCGGCAATCCGCACATCGTCTTCTTCGTGCCCGAAGCCGGCGCCGTGCCGCTCGACACGCTCGGCCCGCGCATCGAGCACGACCCGCTGTTCCCCGATCGCGTCAACGTCGGCGTCGCACAGGTCGTCGCCCCGTCGCGCCTTATCCTGCGCGTCTGGGAGCGCGGGGCCGGACTGACCCTCGCCTGCGGGACCGGCGCGATGGCCGCCGCCGTCGCCGCCATCCGCCGCCGCGTCGCCGTGTCGCCGGTCACGGTCAGCCTGCCCGGCGGCGAGCTGACCGTGGCGTGGGATGGCGGGCCGGTCACGCTGTCGGGCCCGGCGGCGACGAGCTTCGCAGGGACGGTCGAGATATGAACGCGAAGTGTTTCCCCTCCCCTTTAGGGGAGGGGCGAGAGACGCGCGAAGCGCGGCCCGGGGGTGGGGCGGGCGCGAGAAACCGCGTTCCACCGCTGACCTCCCCACCCCCGACCCCTCCTCTAAAAGGGAGGGGAGGGCGATGAGCGAACCCACCGGCTGGCTGGCGAAGCTCCGCTCCGGCCTCGCCCGCTCGTCCGACCGGCTCGGCGCGAACCTGACCGGGCTGTTCGGCACCGCGACGCTCGACCAGGACCGCCTCGACGCGATCGAGGAGGCGCTGATCGCCTCCGACCTCGGCCCGGCGCTGGCCGGCCGCATCGTCGCCCAGCTCGCGCCCGAGAAATACCCGCGCGGCATCGACGAGGCGGGCGTCCGCGCCGTCGTCGCCGCCGAGGTGGCCAAGGTCCTCGCCCCCGTCGCCCGGCCGCTCCACGTCACCGCCTTCCCGCGGCCGCAGGTGATCCTGGTCGTCGGCGTCAACGGCAGCGGCAAGACGACGACCATCGCCAAGCTCGCCCACCTATTCGCCGAGCAGGACTATCAGGTGATGCTCGCCGCCGGCGACACCTTCCGCGCCGCCGCGATCGAGCAGCTGAAGATCTGGGGCGGCCGCGCCGGCGTTCCCGTCATCGCCGGCGAGCAGGGGGCCGACGCCGCCGGCCTCGCCTTCACAGCGCTCGCCGCCGCGCGCGAGGCGGGCAGCGACGTCCTCATCATCGACACTGCCGGGCGGCTGCAGAACAAGGCCGGGCTGATGGACGAGCTGGCCAAGATCAAGCGCGTGCTGGCGAAAGCGATGCCCGCCGCGCCGCACGACGTCGTCCTCGTCCTCGACGCGACGACGGGGCAGAATGCGCTTCAGCAGATCGAGGTGTTCCGCGAGGTCGCCGGCGTCACCGGGCTGGTGATGACCAAGCTCGACGGCACCGCGCGCGGCGGCGTGCTGGTCGCCGCGGCCGAGCGGTTCGGCCTGCCGATCCACGCCGTCGGCGTCGGCGAGGGCATGGGCGACCTGCGCCCCTTCGACCCCGCCGACTTCGCCGCCGCGCTGGCGGGGGCGGAGACGGGCGGGGTGCGTTAGGGGAGGATGACTATCCCCAATCTTGTCATCCCCGCGCAAGCGGGGACCCATCTCCCTGCGCTCTGGAGATGGGTCCCCGCTTTCGCGGGGATGACGGCGTTATTGCTGGGGACCCCCGCGCCCACCCTCGCCGCCTCCGCGCCCACCCTCGCCGCCCCCGCTCCCGCCGCTGCCCCCGCGGGCCAGCGCAACACGCCCCCCGCCCGCGTCGAGCTCCACGTCGCGGTCTACGGCAACGACCCCTGTCCCAAGGGCGAGGGCGACGAGATCGTCGTCTGCGCCCGCCTGCCCGAATCGGAACGCTACCGCATCCCCAAGCGCCTGCGCGAGGAGAAGGCGGACGAGCGCAAGGAACAATCGTGGGTCGCGCGCAGCCGCGTCATCGACCAGGCGGGTGCCGAGAACCGCCCCGACAGCTGCTCGCCGGTCGGCAGCGGCGGCCAAACGGGGTGCTTTCAGAAGTTCATGCGCGACGCCCGCGACCAGCGCGAGGCGGACAAGGCGGCGGCCGACGTGCCGTGAGGGCCCCGGCGCTAACGCATCCGAAACGGACCTTCATTATTTAGCCGTCCCACGACTCGCGGCCGTTGGAGCGATGCGCCGGACCCCGTCGGCAGGCGGCGGTCGCCTGGGGCGCGGCGACGGCGGCCGGCCGGGTCGTGGCAGGCGCTGCCGCAGGGGCTGCGGCGCGGCATGGAAGGGGCACGACGATGACCAAGACGCTCAACCTGATCCTGGCGGCGGCAGGCATCGCCGCGGCCGCCCCCGCGGCGGCGGCCGTCGCCCTCGTCAACGGCAGCTTCGAGCAAGTCGGTGCCTTTTATGCCTCCGACCTCGGGGGCATCTACGCCGCCGCCGGGTGGCAGAACCTGTCGTCGCTCGGCATCCAGGCGTCGAGCGTCGGGCTGGGCCAGGAGGGGCCGTTCATCCTCGGGGGCGGCGACGGGTCGCGCTACCTGCGGCTCGCCTCCGACTACGGCTTCCAGGGGGTCATCGGCCAGGACCTCGGCACGATGCGCGCCGGCGACACCTATACCCTGACGGCGCGCTACAGCGGCGGCGCGTCGGTCAACGCCGACTGGCAGGCGTTCCTGCAGCTCGGCGACGGGCTCGGGATCGCTCCGGCGACGGTGTACGGCGCGCGCGGCGTCGAGGTCACGCTCGGCCAGACGGGATCGCTGTCGCTGAGCTACACCGCGCAGGCGGGAGATACCGGCAAGTCGCTGTTCGTGACGGCCTATGCCGTGGCGTCGGGGCCGGGCCAAGCGCGCCGCGGCGGGTTCGACGACCTCGTCCTGACGACGACGAGCGCGCCGGCGCTGCCCGAGCCGGCGAGCTGGGCGCTGATGGTCACCGGGTTCGCCCTCGTCGGTGCCCGGCGGCGGCGCGCGCCCGCCGCGGCTTAGCCGAGGGGCGGCCGCCGTGGGACGGCACCTTCGTTCGCCGGCCGTCGCGCCGACGCGAGCCTGTCCTACGCGACCGATATGCTAGGCTCGCAGCGCGTCCGGCGCGCTGCCGCGATCCCCGTCGCAGGTCTCGGCCTCGGCCGGCCGGCGGCGCGAAAACGAGCCGCGGAATACCTGCACGCGCGTGAACTTCGTGAACTTCACACTGTTGGTTCGCTGCTCCCCCTGGCAGGTCCGTCAAACGAACCGCTCCGGTTCAACGGAACCGCCCCGCCCGCGTAACGTTCGCATCCCCATGGCCGAGGACGACTCCAAGCCCGAACCCGGCCTGTCCGACGACGAGCTCGAAGCCGTCGCCAAGCGGCGGTCCGGCAACGCCAAGGTGGTCCACGAGGTCATCCGCCTCGCCGGCGACGAGGAGCTCGACCGCCCCGCCCTGTCGCTCCTGTCGTCGGGCTTCGCCGCCGGGGTGTCGATCTGCGCCTCGGTCCTGGCCGAGGCCTTCCTCCACCAGCACCTGCCCGACGCCGACTGGACCAAGCTGGTCGTCGACCTCGGCTACACCGTCGGCTTCGTCATCGCCATCATGGGCAACCTGCAGCTGTTCACCGAGAACACGATCACCGTCGTCCTGCCGGTGGCGACGCACCCCAGTCGCGGCAACTTCGCCCGGCTGGCGCGGCTGTGGGCGCTGGCGTTCGTCGCCAACATGGCCGGCACGCTCGCCACCATGGCCCTCGTCGCTCACGGCAGCCTGATCGACCCGCCGCAGGTCGATGCGGCGGTCGCGGTGGCCCGGCCGCTCCTCGACCACGACGCGACGACGACGCTGCTGCGCGGCATCCCGGCGGGGTTCCTCATCGCCTCGATCGCCTGGATCCTGCCCAACGCGCGGGGCAGCGAGTTCTGGGTCGTCTTCCTCATCACCTACGTCGTCGCCATGGGCGGCTTCAGCCACGTCGTCGCCGGATCGGCCGAGGCGTGGCTGCTGTGGTTGAGCGGCAAGGCGAGCCTGGGCTGGGCGGTCGGCGGCTTCATCCTGCCTGCGCTCGCCGGCAACATCATCGGCGGCACCGGGCTCTTCGCGGTCCTCGCCCACGGCCAGGTGCGCGAGGAGATCAACGCCGACTAGCCGGTGTTCCTGAGGCCCGCGGCGATGCCGTTGATCGTCAGGTGGATGCCCTCGGCGATGCGCGGGTCGTCGTCGCCGGCCCGCCTCCGGCGGATCAGGTCGATCTGCAGCTCGTTCAAGGGATCGATGTACGGCAGGCGCATCCTTACCGACCGCTGCAGCGCCGGCGCGCGGTCGAGCAGCGCGCTTTGGCCGGTCAGCATCAGCAACTGATCGCGCGTCCGCTCCCACGCCCCCTCGATGCGGCCGAAGATCGTCCGCCTGAGCGCCGCGTCGGGGACCAGCTCGGCATAGCGCGCGGCAAGGCCCATGTCGGACTTGGCGAGCACCTGTTCCAGGTTCGACAGCGTCGTCTGGAGGAACGGCCACTGCGCGACCATCGCGCACAGCAGCCCGCGGTCCGCGAAGCCCACCAGCGCGTCGCCGGCGCCGAACCAGCCGGGCAGCATGATCCGCGCCTGGCTCCAGCTGAACACCCACGGGATGGCGCGCAGGTCCTCGATCCGGTCCGACCGCGTGCGCGACGCGGGGCGGCTGCCGATGTTGAGCTCGGCGATTTCCGTGATCGGCGTCGCGGCGCGGAAGAAGGCGTTGAACCCGCCGGTATCGTAGACCAGCCCGCGATAGGCGGCGAAGGCGGCGTCGCTCAAGGCCGCCATGGCGTCGCGGAAGCGGGCGAGGTCGGCGGGCGGGACCGGGACCGGCGCGAGGCTCGCGAGCACGGTCGCCGCGGTCATCGTCTCCAGGCTCGCCGCCGCCCCCGCGGGCGTGCCGTACTTGGACGCGATGACCTCGCCCTGCTCGGTGATGCGGATGCGTGCCGCGACCGACCCCGGCGGCTGGGCGCGGATGGCGTCGAACGCCGATCCGCCGCCGCGCCCGACCGCGCCGCCACGGCCGTGGAACAGCTGCAGCCGGACGCCGGCGGCGCGGAACACCTCGACCAACGCCAGCGCGCCTTCGTGCAGCGACCAGTTCGACGTCAGATAGCCGCCGTCCTTGTTCGAATCGGAATAGCCGATCATCACTTCCTGGTAGCCGCGCGCCTGCGCCAGCGCGGCGGCGCGGGGCCGTGCGAGGAACTCGGCCATGACTGCGGGGGCGGCCTCCAGGTCGCCGATCGTCTCGAACAGCGGCACGGCCATGACCGGGCAGGTCGGCACGTCGCCGGGCACGTAGAGGCCGACCTCCTTCAGCAGAACGTAAACCTCGAGCAGGTCGGCGACGCTTGCCGCCATCGACACGATATAGGCGCGGATGACCTCCGGCCCGAAACGCGCGTGGGCGGTGGCGGCGGCGCGCAGCACGGCCATCTCGCTCTGCGTCTCGGCCGAATAGGCGGCGTGCGGCACGAACAACAGCCGGGCATGGCCGAGTTCGGCCCCGAGCAGCTCGGTTCGCGCCGCGTCGTCAAGCGCGGCATAGTCGTCGGCGACGCCGGCGACCTTCAGCAGCTCGGCCATCACCCGGCGGTGGACGCGGGCGTTCTGCCGGAGGTCGAGCGTCGCCAGATGGAAGCCGAAGGTGGCGACGGCGCGGATCAGCGCGTCGAGCCGCGTGCCGCGCA
>JAFARM010000116.1 GCA_019245455.1 Sphingomonadaceae bacterium
AAGACCTCGACCGCGCGGATCATCGCTAAGGCGCTCAACTGCATCGGCCCCGACGGGCAGGGCGGGCCGACGATCACCCCCTGCGGCGTCTGCGAGCCATGCGTCGCCATCGCCGCCGGGCGGCACATGGACGTGATCGAAATGGACGCCGCGTCGAATACCGGCATCGACGACGTCCGCCAGATCATCGAGGCCGTGCGCTACGCCGCCGCGACCGCGCGCTACAAGATCTACATCAGCGACGAAGTCCACATGCTGTCGAAGGCAGCGTTCAACGGGCTGTTGAAGACGCTTGAGGAGCCGCCGCCGCATGTGAAGTTCATCTTCGCGACGACCGAAGTCGGCAAGCTGCCGGTCACCGTCCTGTCGCGCTGCCAGCGCTTCGACCTGCGCCGCATCCCCGCCGACGTGCTCGCCGCCCACTTCGGCCGCATCGTCGAGCTGGAGGGGGCGACGGCCGAGCCCGAGGCGCTGGCGCTGATCGCCCGCGCCGCCGAGGGGTCGGTCCGCGACGGGCTGTCGATCCTCGACCAGGCGATCGCCCACGGCGGCGGCGCGGTGACGGCGGCGGCGGTGCGCGAGATGATCGGCCTGTCCGACCGGGGTGCCGTGCGCACGCTGATGGGCCTGCTGCTGGCCGGCGAGGCGGCGGCCGCGCTGTTGGCGCTGAAGGATATGGTCGACCTCGGCACCGACCCGGCGCAGGTGGTGCAGGAGCTGCTCGAGCTGGTCCACACCGTCACCCGCGCCAAGGTCGCCGACACCGACGATCCGGCGATGAGCGCGGAGGAGCGGGCGGTGGTCCGCGACTGGGCGGCGCGTCTGCCGCTCGGTCACCTCCACCGGCTGTGGCAGCTGCTGCTGAAGGGGCTGGCGGAGGTCAACGCTGCGCCGGTGCCGGTGCAGGCGGCGGAGATGGCGCTGCTGCGGATCGTCTATGCCAGCGGCCTGCCCGATCCCGGCGAGTTGGTGCGGCGGCTGAGCGAGCGGGAAGGGGAGGGCAGCCCGCGCTCGCTCGGGATTGCGGGTGGAGAGGGTGCGCCTGCCGCGGCAAGCATGAGCGCGGCCCCTGCTGGAAACGGAGTGGTGGCACCGAGTAACTTGCAGGCATCGGCTGTCATCCCCGCGCAAGCGGGGACCCATTTCCTCAAGCCGCGGGAGATGGGTCCCCGCTTGCGCGGGGATGACATCAACGGGCAAGCCGGCGCTTCCCCCTCGCTCCCCGCCGACTACCCCGCGCTCGTCGCGCTGATGGAGGCGTCGCGCGAGCCGCGGCTGGCACACGCGCTCGCCGAAGAGGTGCGACTCGTCGACTATGCCCCGCCGGCGCTGACGCTGGTCGCGCCCCCGGCGCTGGGGCCCGGCTTCCCGCAGCAGGTGATGGCGGCGCTGGGGCGGGCGACGGGAGCGCGCTGGACCGTGACCCTCGCCCGCGCCGAGGACCATGCCGAGGTGCGCACGCTCCATGAGCAGGCCGAGGCGCGGGCGGAAGCCGAGCGGGCGGCGGTCCTCGCCGATCCGCGGGTGCGCGAGATCCTCGCCGCCTTTCCCGAAGCGACCCTGATCGGGATCGACCACGACGAACCGGACCGGAGCCTTGCCGATGCCTAACCTCGACGACATCATGAAGATGGCGGGTCGCCTGCAGGACGACATGGCCAAGGCGCAGGCGAGCCTCGATGGAATCGAGGTCGAGGGCGCGGCCGGCGGCGGGCTGGTCACCGTCCGCGCTACCGCCAAGGGGCGCATCCTCGGGCTCGCCATCGACCCGTCGCTGCTCCGCGTCGAGGACAAGGAGATGCTGGAGGACCTGCTCGTCGCCGCCTTCAACGACGCGAAGGGCAAGGCCGACGCCGCCGGCCACGCCGAGATGCAGAAGATGACCGCCGGCCTGCCGCTGCCGCCAGGGTTCAAGTTGCCGGGGATGTGACGCGCGGCACGGCGGCGCGGCGGCGCAGCCCCGCGCCGACCAGGCCGAAGCCGGTGACCAGCAGCGCCCAGGTCGCCGGTTCGGGGGTGCCGCCGGTCGCGGTGTAGAAGCCGACGGTGTGGTTGTCCGACTCGTAGCCGCCACCGCGGCCGATCTGGAAGAAGCGGACTTCGTCGAAGCTGCCCTTGCGGTCATAGAAGTTGATGAAGGCGAAGGGCTCGTTCCCGTCCTGGCCGGTAAAACCGGGATTGGGATTGCCGAAATAGTTGCGGTTGTGGCCGATCTTGGCCAGCACCTGACCCGGCGAGAGGCTGCCCACCTCGACGCCGCCGCGGTAGAACGCGACCTGGTTGCCCGCGTCGAGCGCCGACAGCCAGTAGCCGAAATAGTTGACGCCGTGCGGGAACAGTCGCGGATCGGCGGTAAAGTGCAGGCTATAGGGCGTGTCGGAGAAGGCGACCGGGTACGATCCGGTACCCGCGGCACCACCATATTGGTCCGCCGCGTTGATCTGAACGGCGCTGTACGTCGCCTGGATGGCGCCGCGGGTGCCGAAGTCGGTCGTGAAGCTTTGGCCGCTGACGCGCGTATCGAAGGTCTCGACGCCGACGGTCGTGAACTTGGCCGTGGTGTATTCGACACCCGGTGCCTCGTAGTTCAGGAACAAGATGTCGGCGCGCGCTCCCGTCGCCAGAAGTGCCGCTGCGGCGGCGGTCGTTGTGATGCGGATCATGGCTTCCCCTCCCGGTCCCAAGGGAAGGAACGACACCGCGGCCGGAAGCTTTAGCGGGCAACGCAGGTGTCAACCTGGTCGCGGCGGACGACGCCGATGCGCTTCTGGATCGCCTGGGCGTGGCGGCGGACCTTGCCGTGCAGGTCGGCGGCGTCGCGCTTGATCGGCTGGGGCAGGATGGCGGCGATCTTCGCCGCCTGCGCCGGGGTCAGACGGGCGGCGCTGGTGTCGAAGTAATGGTGCGCCGCCGCCTCGACGCCGTAGAGGCCGGGGCCGAGCTCGGCGATGTTGAGGTAGACCTCCATGATCCGCGGCTTGCCCCAGATCGCCTCGATGAGGACGGTGAAGTACGCCTCGAACGCCTTGCGGACATAGGAGCGGCCCGGCCACAGGAAGGCGTTCTTCGCCGTCTGCTGGCTGATCGTCGAGCCGCCGCGCAGGCGGCTCGATTCGGCGTTCCGCACCGCCGCCTGCGCGATCGCGGCGAAGTCGAAGCCGTGGTGCGTGCAGAAGCCCGAGTCTTCCGCGCCGATCACCGCGCGGGCCATCGCCGGGCTGATGTCGCCTAGCGGCACCCAGCGGCGCTCGACGTGCTGGCCGGCAATCGCGTCACGGATCATCGGCACGGTCAGCGGCGGGTTCAGCCAGCGGTAGGCAAGCACCCAGAGCAGCGTCACCACCAGCCAAGCGACGACCAGCCGACCGACGAGGCCGAGCATCCAGCCAAGGACACCGGGTCGACGAGCGCGAACCGGAACGGTTCGTATCCGCGCCATCAGCGTGCCGGAACCGTGAAGTTCACGAAGTTCACGTCCGCGACGTATCTCTGTGACAGCCCCATCGCGCCCTGCCCGCTTCAACCGGACCGGTTATACGCTGCTCTAGCCACGTAGGACAGCGCGCGGGCAGGGCGGCGGTATCAGGCCGGCTCGGGCAGCAGGCGGCGCTCGCCGGCAAGGTTGCGCATCGCCTTCTGCAATTTGTCGAACGCGCGGACCTCGATCTGGCGGACGCGCTCGCGGCTGATGCCGTACTGCTGCGACAGCTCCTCGAGCGTCTCGGGCTCGTCGACCAGGCGGCGCTGCGTCAGGATGTGTTTCTCGCGGTCGTTGAGGTCGCCCATCGCGTCGACCAGCAGGCCGTGGCGCTGCTCGCGCTCCTGCTCGCCGGCGACGATCTCGTCCTGCAGCGGGCCGGTGTCGGTCAGCCAGTCCTGCCACTCGCCCTCGCCCTCCTCGCGCAGCGGCGCGTTGAGGCTGGTGTCGCCGCCCATCGCCATGCGGCGGTTCATGCTGACGACCTCGTCCTCGTGCACGCCGAGCGTGGTCGCGATCCGGGCGACGTCGTCGGGGCGCATATCCCCGTCCTCCATCGCGTTGATCTTGCCCTTCATCCGGCGGAGGTTGAAGAACAATTTCTTCTGGTTGGCGGTCGTGCCGATCTTGACCAGGCTCCACGAGCGCAGGATGAACTCCTGGATCGAGGCCCTGATCCACCACATGGCATAGGTCGCCAGGCGGAAGCCGCGGTCGGCGTCGAACTTCTTGACGCCCTGCATCAGCCCGATGTTGCCCTCGCTGATCAGCTCCGCGACCGGCAGGCCATAGCCGCGGTAGCCCATGGCGATCTTGGCGACGAGGCGCAGGTGGCTGGTGACGAGCTTCGCCGCCGCCTCCGGGTCCTGATGCTCCTGCCAGCGCTTGGCGAGCATATATTCCTGCTCGGGCGCGAGCAGGGGGAACTTGCGGATCTCGGCCAAGTAGCGGTTCAATCCGGCCTCGCCGCCCATGGTCGGGATCGAGGTCTTGGCGGGCAGGTTGGCGGCCATGTCGGCTCCCTTCACGCGGTCGTCGGTACTGAAAGACGACCGATTAAGTCCACTATATCCGCCGGCAGCGGCGATTGGAACGAAAGTTTTTCTTTTGTTGCCGGATGGATGAACCCCAACGTTGCCGCGTGCAGCGCCTGGCGGGCGAAGCCGAGCTCGGCGAGAACCGGGCGCAGCGCCGCCGGGGTCCGTCCGTAGGTCGCGTCGCCGACGAGGGCGTGCCCGATCGAGGCCATGTGGACGCGAATCTGGTGGGTCCTTCCCGTCTCGAGCCGACACTCCACCTTCGACGCATGAGCGAGCGCGGTGACAGTGCGATAATGTGTCACGGCGTGCTTGCCGCGACGTTCAGTGTCCTTGGCGGCGACGATCGCCATCTTCTGCCGGTTGGCGTCGGAGCGGGCGAGATGGCTGCGGATCGTGCCGGCAGGCGGGGCCGGGTGGCCGGCGACGACGGCCGTGTACATCCGCTCGACGCTGTGCGCGGCGAACTGACGCGACAGCGCCTCGTGCGCGGGGTCGGTCTTGGCGACGACGAGCAGCCCCGACGTGTCCTTGTCGATGCGGTGGACGATGCCCGGCCGCGCCACCCCGCCGATGCCCGACAGCCGTCCGGCGCAGTGGTGGAGGAGGGCATTGACCATGGTGCCGTCGAGATTGCCCGCGGCCGGATGGACGACGAGCCCGGCGGGCTTGTCGACGACGAGCAGGTGATCGTCCTCGAACACGATCCGCAGCGGAATGTCCTGCGCCGCCGCCTCGGCCGGTACGGCGGCGGGAACGACGACGGTCAGCGCGTCGCCGGCGGCGACCTTGCGCGCGGGATCGCGCGGGTGCGCGCCGCTGGCGCCGCTGACCTGGCCCGACCCGATCAGCGCCTTGATCCGTTCACGCGACAGGGTCGGGATCAGCGCGGCGAGGGCGCGGTCGACGCGCCACCCCGCCATCGCCTCCGGCACGGTCACGTTAACCGTGGCCGCAGTCGACATTTGCTCCCCCATCGCCTAGCCGATGTCGGGATGATGGCGGCAAATACAAGCTATTGTGTCGGACCGGCGGTGCTGGCGGCGATCCTGGCGCACGCCGCCGCGGCGGCTCCGGCTGAGGCGTGCGGGTTGGTGCTCGGCGCGGAATCGCGGATCGACGCGGCGGTGCCGGCCGTAAACGTCGCCGAGCGGCCCGAGCGGGGGTTCGAGATCGATCCGGCGACGCTGCTCCGCGTCCACCGCGAGGCGCGCGGGTCCGGACGGTCGGTCGTCGGCTGGTACCACTCGCACCCGAACGGCGCGCGGCAGCCGTCGGCGACCGATGCCGCGCGGGCGGTCGAGGACGGGCGGCTGTGGCTGATCGCGGCGGCGGGGCAGGTGACGGCGTGGCGAGCGGCGGCGGGCGGGCCGGTCCACGGCCGCTTCGTCGCCGTCGACCTGGTTGCCGGCTGAGTGGCGACGGGCGAAGTCAAGTGGTTCGACGCCCGCAAGGGCTTCGGCTTCATCGCCCCCGACACGGGACCGCGCGACGTCTTCGTCCATGCCTCGGCGGTGGCGGCGTCGCCGTTCCCGACGCTCGAGCCGGGGCAGCGGCTCGAGTTCGAGCTGACGCAGACGACCGACGGCCGCCTGCTCGCGCTCGGCCTGCGGCCGCTGGCATGAGCGGGCGGGTACGGCGTCGCGCGTCGTGAGCGGCCTGTCGACCCTCTATTTCCCGGCCGGGATGCTGATCGGGCTGGCGTCCGCCGCGCCGGTCGGGCCGGTCAACCTGCTCGTCATCCAGCGGACGCTGACCGCGCACACCGCGGGCGCGCTGCTGCTCGGGGCGGCCGGGGCGGTCGGCGATGCGCTGTTCGCCGCGGCGGCGGCGTTCGGCGTCGGCGCGGTGCAGGACGCGCTCGCTGAATACGCGCTTGTCCTGCGCGTCGTCGGCGGCGTCATCATGCTCGCCTTCGCCGTCGTCATCGCGCGCTCGGCCCCCAAGCTGCGCGACAGCGAGGCGCAGGCGTCGGTCCTGCGCATGGCGGCGGCGACGCTGACGCTGACGCTGACCAACCCGGCGACGATCCTGTTCTTCGTCGGCGCGTTCGGCGCGGTCGGCTTCACCGGCATCGGCCATTCGTCGATGGCGCAGCTGTGGAACGCCGGGCTGGTCGTCGCGGGTGCCTTTTCGGGATCGATGCTGTGGTGGCTGACGGTGACCGGCGTCGCGCGGCGGCTGCGCGGGCGCATTACCGACCGGCACCTGGCGCTGCTCAACCGCGGCACGGCGCTCGCGCTCGGTCTGTTCGCCGCCGCCGCCGTCCTCTCCGGAGTCCTGCACCGGTGACCGACCTCACCGCCCTCTTCGCCATGCGCCTGACGCACGACCTTGCCGGGCCGCTGGGGGCGATCACCACCGGCGTCGACCTGCTCGACGGCGGCGACGCCGAGGTCCGCAGCCTGATCGCCGACGGCGCGGCAGCGGCGACGGCGTCGCTCCGGCTCCACCGCTTCATCCTCGTGCCCCCCGACGACGCCAGTGTCGCGCACGGCATCCTCGCCAGCTGGGTCGCCTCGCGCGAGGGCGTCGTGCTCGACTGGCGCGCCGCGCCTGCGACGCCGGCGATCGTCATGGGCCTCGCCATGACGGCGGCCGAGGCGGCGCGGCGCGGCGGCACGCTGACGGTCGACGGCGACACGGTGACGATCGCGCCCGCGCCGGTGCTCGATCCGGCGGTGGCGGCGGCGCTCACGGGAGCGCCGGTCGCGATCTCGCGCGCGGCGCTCGCCGGCATCCTGTTCGCCGCCGCCACGGCCGCGGGGGGCCGGATCGTCGTCGGGAGCGACGCGACGAGCCTCCGCCTGAGCTACCAGGGCAGCGCGTTACCGCGGTAGTCGAGGAGCGCGCCGCTCGCCTCGGCCGTCAGGCCGGCGATGACGCGGGTCAGCCCGGCGACCGAATCAGCGACCTCGACCTCGGCCCCGGCCCCGCCCATGTCGGTCTTGACCCAGCCGGGGTGGAGGACGGCAACGGCGATGCGGCGGCGGCGCAGCTCGATCGCCAGCGTCTTCATGCCGGCGTTGAGCGCCGCCTTCGACATCCGGTAGCTGTACAGCCCGCCGCCGGTGTTGGCGGCGATCGACCCCAGCGTCGACGACAAAGCGACGATGGTACCGCCGTCGCGCACTTTGGGGCCGAGCGCGCGCGCGGCGAGCAGCGGGCCGAGCGCGTTCGTCGCCATGATGTGCGGCCAGGCGGCGGCGTCGATGCTGGCCAGGTTCATCTCGCGCGCGCCGACGCCGGCGTTGAGGATCAGGAGGTCGATGGCATCGGGAACGGCGGCCGCGGCCGACTGCAGCGACGCCTCGTCGGTGACGTCGGCAATCAGCTCGGTGACGCCGTCGCCCAGATCGCCCGCCGCCTGCCGCACGGTGGCGAACACCTGCCACCCGGCCTCCGCATAGTGCCGCACGAACTCGCGGCCGATGCCGCGGCTGGCTCCGACGACGACGACGCTCGGCATGGCTTTCTCCCGCGATAATCGGCTGACGCGCGCACCGATAATCGCCTAAGAGCGCGCCACGTCAACGGAGACAGGAACGCGCATGGGCGTCTGGCGGACGCTGCTGGGAACGAGCGTCGGCCTGCTGCTCGGCGGGCCGATGGGCGTGCTCGCCGGCGGCGCGTCGGCCGAGGCGGCGACCGTCCGCGCCGCGTCGCCGGAGCGGCGGCAGGTCGCCTTCACCATCGCCGCCATCGCGCTTGCCGCCAAGATGGCGCGCGCCGACGGCAACGCCAGCGCCGCCGAGTTCGCCACCTTCGAGCGGCTGTTCCGCGTCCCCGACGGCGAGCGCGCCAACGCCGCCCGCTTCTACCGCCTGGCGCAGGGGTCGACGGCGGGGTTCGAGGCGTACGCGTCGCAGGCGGCCGACCTGCTCGGGCCGGGGTCGCCGGTGCTCGAAGACCTCTTGGAGGCGCTGCTGCTGATCGCTGTCACCGACGGGGTGCACCCGGCCGAGCTCGACTATCTGCGCGTCGTCGCCGAGCGGCTGGGCTTCGACGCCGCCGCTTATGCCCGCATCCGCGCGCGCTACATCGCGCCGGGGGCGGACGATCCTTACGTCGTGCTGGGCGTGACCCCCGGCGCGGGACCGGAGGAACTGCGCGCCGCCTATCGCGCGCTGGTCAAGACCTACCACCCCGACCGCCACCACGCCGAGGGCACGCCGCCCGAGTTCCTGCGCGTCGCGGAGGCGCGCATGGCGGCGATCAACGCGGCCTATGCCGCGGTGACCGCGCGCGGGGCGAGAACCGCATGATCGAGCGCGCCAGCCCCAACTTCAACGACCGCCTCGCGCCGGTGTCGATGGTCGTCTGCCACTATACCGGGATGCCCGACGCCGCCTCGGCGCTCGACCGGCTGACCGACCCTGCGGCGCAAGTCTCCGCGCACTATGTCGTCGCCGAGGATGGCACCGTCGTCCGGCTGGTCGACGAGGCGAAGCGCGCGTGGCACGCCGGCAAGTCGTACTGGCGCGGCGTCACCGACGTGAACAGCGCCAGCGTCGGCATCGAGATCGTCAACCCGGGCCACGAGTTCGGCTACGTGCCCTTCCCGGAGGCGCAGATGGCGGCGGTCGAGGCGCTGGTCCGCGGCATCGTCGGGCGGTACGGGGTCGCACCCGGCAACGTCGTCGGCCACAGCGACATCGCGCCGGCGCGCAAGGACGACCCCGGCGAGCTGTTCGACTGGCCGCGCCTCGCCCGCGCCGGGCTCGCCGACCTGGTGCCGGCGGCGGGCGCCGACCCCGGCTGGACCGACGCGGGGTTCCTGACGGCGCTCAACCGCTACGGCTACGACGTCAGCGACGGACAAGCGGCGGTCGTCGCCTTCCAGCGGCACTTCCGCCCGCGCGACTTCTCAGGCACGATCGACGCCGAGACGCGCGGCGTCCTGCTCCGGCTCCTCCGCCCCGACCTCTGAAGCCTATTGCGGCGCGTCGGTGTAGGCCGGGTGCTGCTTGTCGCCGCCGAGGCCGCCGGGCAGGGCCTCCTTCGGCGTCTTGGCGTCGGCGGTGCGGGTGCGTTCCGGGGCGGGCGTCGTCTCGCCCGACGCCGATCCTGGCGGCGCGAAACCCTCGCCGGGACGGCCGCCGCCGATGGTGATGCCCTTGTCGGCCTCGCGCTTGTAGGCGCCGAGCGCCTGCCGCGCCGACGAGCAGCCGGCGACCACCATCACGAGGCCCAGGATCAGCACGGCACGCAGGGGTCGACTCGGCTTGGTCATCGCGTTCCTTTACCCCGCCCCCGCGCCTTGGCAAGCGCGCTGTCCGCGCCTATGGCGGACCTCGGCCAGAGGATCGGACGGTCGCCGCCGCTGACGCGGGGGAGGAAAGTCCGGGCTCCACGGAACGACGGTGCCGGGTAACGCCCGGCGGGGGCGACCCCAGGGACAGTGCCACAGAGAGGAGACTGCCGGGCTTGCCCGGCAACGCTGAAAGGGTGCGGTAAGAGCGCACCGCGCTGCCGGCAACGGCAAGCGGCAAGGTAAACCCCACCGGGAGCAAGACCGAATAGGGGCGGCGCGCTTGGGCTTCGGCCAGAGCAGGGCAGGGACCGGCCCAGTCGCCCGGGTTGGTTGCTGGAGGCCGGCAGCAATGCCGGTCGTAGAGGAATGACCGTCCACGGGGCAGAAACGCCCCCGGACAGAACCCGGCTTACAGATCCTCTGGCCACGGGTTCGTGCGAGCGGAGGCGAAGGCGATGCGCATCCTGGGCGCGGTGCTGGCGGGCGGGCAGGCCCGGCGCTTCGGGTCGGACAAGGCGCTGGCGCTGCTCGACGGCAAGCGGCTGATCGACCATGTCCTCGATGCGTTGCGCCCGCAGGTTGCCGCGATCGTCGTCGTCGGGCGGGACCATCCCGGCGAGGTGTCGCTGCCCGACTGGCCCGGTCCTGGGCTGGGGCCGCTCGGCGGCCTGGCGGCGGCACTGGCCTACGCCCGCGCGCGCCGCTTCGACGCCGTGCTGACGAGCGGCTGCGACCTGCCCGATGTGCCGCGCGACCTCGCCGCCCGGCTCGGCACGCCGCCGGCGGTGGCGACGGGGCAGCCGCTCGTCGGCCTGTGGCCGGCGGCGCTGGCGGCGCGGCTCGACGCGCACCTCGCCGCGGGCTGCGACCGTTCGCTGCGCGGCTGGGCGAGCGCCGTCGCGGCGCGCGAGGTCGACCTGGGATCGTTCCGGAACATCAACCATATCAGCGACTTGCGATAGGCTCGCAAGAGGAACCGGCGGCCGCTCCGCCCGCTTGTGGCGCATCCAGTCCAACACGGAGCGACGATCATGGCGACGACCTATCGCGTAGGGTCCAACGACAATGGCAACGGCGCGCTGCTCGCGGGCGCCGTCGGCTTCGGCCTCGGCCTTGCCGCGAGCGCTGGGCGCAAGGCGGCGGTGCAGGCGATCACCGCGGCCGCCGGCGACTGGTTCGACGGGCTGAAGGCCGAGCACAAGCTCGCCATGGGCATCATCGAGACGCTGGAGAAGACGACCGAGGCCGAGCCCAAGAAGCGGGCGATGATCCTGACCTCGCTCGAACACGCGCTCGGCAAGCACGCCGTCCAGGAGGAGGACGTGATCTACTGCGCGCTCCGGGCGCTCGGCGACGTCGCTGACGCCGACGCGCTCGGTCACGACCACAATGCCAAGGTCAAGCAGGGGCTCTACGACCTCGAGCAGATCGACAAGACCTCGCCGGCTTGGGCAGCGCGGCTGCAGCAGCTCAAGGCCGACATCCAGGCGCACGTCGCGGAGGAGGAAAACGTCGTCTTCCCGCGCCTGCGCGACAAGCTGTCGGCCGATGAGAACCGCAAGCTGACCGGCCGCATGAACCGCGAAGGGTTCAAGGTGGCGTGAACCTTCCCCCCTCCCGCTCGCGGGAGGGGCCGGGGGTGGGCAGACGCGACTCTGCCGCCCGCAATCCAAGGCGAGGCAGCCTCCCTTCCCTTTAGGTGAGTGGCGAGAGACGCCCGGAGGACAGCCCGGGGGTGGGGCAGCACGGGGACCCGCTGACTTCCCCACCCCCGACCCCTCCCCTAAAGGGGAGGGGAGTTCATCACATCGCCGGCACCGCGCCGCCGACGCCGACGATCACCTGTGCCGCCGCAACGCGGCCGTCCGGCGTCCGCGTACCCGTCGCGATGACCCGCGCGCCGGGCACGAGTGTCGCCATCGCCCCCTCCGCGATCGTCGTCACCGGCGCGTTTGCCGGAACTACGACCTGCTGGCTGCCGCCCTTCCAGTCGATCGTCAGCGTCCGTCCCGCATGGTGACGGATCGTGCCGACCTGCGCCAGCGTGCCGGCGGTCAGCGTCGCGCGCGTCGGCTCCCACGGCCGCTGGCCTTCGTCCGTACCGCGCAACGGCTCGGCGAAGACGTGCACCTCGCTCGCCTCGAGGACATGATTGCGCCGCGGGCGGGCGACGGTACCGATATAGCTGCCCGCCGTCAGCGCGGCGACATCGGCGCGGCTCGCCGTCAGCACCCGCTGGCCGGCGGCGATCAGAACCGTCACCGGCGCGCCCTCGGCCGGCTTCACCGTCACCTCGGCCGGAAGCAAGGTGGTCACCGCGTCGCGGACGATCGGCGGCGGGGCGGGGGTGAAGGCGGTAATCGTGCCGCGGACGAAGGCCGGGCCGGCGGGCCTGGCCGCCTCGGGCGCGGCGGCGGCGGGCGCTGCGGAGAGGGCCGTCGCGGCGGCGGCGAGCGCAAGCAGGCGGATCATGGCGCCTGTCTATCCCATCCCGTCATTCCCGCGAAAGCGGGAAGCTGGACGCTTGCTCTCGTCATTCCCGCGAACGCGGGAACCCAGACACTCAGCGCACGGACCGCCTAGGTTCCCGCTTCCGCGGGAATGACGGCGAACCGAGGTACGGCGGCGCGGGTGCGTCTAATAATTTGTCATCCCCGCGAAAGCGGGGACCCATCTCCGGCGGCGTCAGGAGGGGTCGCCGGCCACCGCTGGAGGGGCTGCGGGAGATGGGTTCCCGCGTGCGCGGGAATGACACCGTCGGGCGGGGACGACGCCCGCCCGCCTCACCCCTTATTCGTCGCCGCGATCCAGGCGTCGATCTTCTCCTCGAGCACTGCCATCGGCAGCGCGCCGCTCATCAGCACCTGGGCGTGGAAGGCGCGGACGTCGAACTTCGGCCCCAGCTCCTGCTCGGCCTTGGTCCGCAGGCGGCGGATCGTCAGCTGCCCGACCTTGTACGCCAGCGCTTGGCTCGGGATCGCGATGTACCGCTCGACCTCGGCGGTGGCGTCGGTCTTCGACATCGCGCTGTTGTCGAGCATATACTGGATCGACTGGTCGCGGCCCCAGCCGAGGTCGTGGATGCCGGTGTCGACGACGAGGCGCATCGCGCGCAGGATCTCGTCGTTCAGGTGGCCGTAGTGCTGGTACGGGTCCTTGAAGAAGCCGAGCTCGAAGCCCAGGCTCTCCGAATACAGCGCCCAGCCCTCGACATAGGCGGTGTTGCCGCCGAAGCGCTGGAAGGCGGGAAGGTCGGTGTTCTCCTGCGCCAGGCTGATCTGGAAGTGGTGGCCCGGTCGCCCCTCGTGGAGGAACAGCGTCTCATAGCCCCAGGTGTAGCGCGACGGCAGGTCGTAGCTGTTGTAGTAGAACACGCCCGGCCGCGAGCCGTCGGGGGTTCCCTGCTGATACTCGCCGCCGGCCGAGGTCTTCTCGCGATAGGGCGGGTCAGGGCGGATTTCGAGCGGCGACTTGGGGATCGTCGAGAAGTCGCGGCCGACCGTCTCGCCGACGCGCTTGTCGATGGCGAAGAAGGCATCGCGCATCGCCGCCGCCGTCGCCGGCTTGAAGCGCGCGTCGGTGCGGAGGAACTGGGCGAAGTCCTGCAGGCTGCCCTTGAACCCGACCTCGTTCTTGACCTTCTCCATCTCGCCGTGGATGCGATCGACCTCCTTCAGGCCGAGCGCGTGGATCTCGGCCGGGGTCATGGTCGTCGTCGTCGTCTGCTCGACGAGGTAGCGGTACAGCTCGCGGCCGTGCGGGATGGCGTAGAGGCCGACCGTCGTCCGCGCCTTGGGGATATAGACGTCGCGGATGAAGTCGCGCAGCCGCGTCTGCGCCGGGTTGATCTTGTCGCGCACCGCCGCGGCATAGGCGGCGGTCAGCCGCGCCTTGTCGGCCGCGGAGAACCCGTCGGGGAACTTGGTCACCGGCTTGTAGAAGACGCTGTCCTCGACCTTCGCCGGCGTCAACGCGTCGAGCTGGCCGACGACGTTCTGCATGACGAGACGCGGGTTGGTGATGCCCTTGGCCAGCCCCTCCTTCATCCGGGCGATGGCGCGGTCGAGCAGCAGGCAATAGCCATCGACGCGCTTCAGGTTGTCCTGATAGTCCTTGACCGTCTTGAACGGGGCCGCGCCCTCGCCGGAGACAACGTCGGGGTAGAAGACCTGGATGCCGTTGAAATGATCGATCGGCCGGACGATCGTCGCCTCGAGCAGGTCGGGGCGGTAGCCGCGCAGGCCCATCTCGGTCGTGTACTTGAAGGTGTCGTAGCTGATCCGATCCTCGGGCGAGAGCGCATTGCGGTCGATACGCTTCAGCGCGGCGAGGTCGGCCTCGCCGGCGGCCTTCTCGGCGGCATTGTACTCGTCGGTGATGTAGTCGCCGAACTGGTCGGCATAGCGCATGTCGCCGCGGAACAGCGCCTGGATCGGGTTGCGCTTGAGCTGCGCCTCGTCGGACGCGGCGAAGACGGCGCGCAGCTGCTCGTGCGCGCTGGTCGCGGCCGCCGCGGGCGCGGGAGCCGGCTGGGCGAGCGCCGGCACGCCGGCAAGAAGGGTGACGGCGAGCAGCGCGGACTTCAGCATGGACGGCCTCAGGGCGGGTGAGTTGCCCCACCATAACAGCGCGCGGGGGCGGAACAACTGCAATCTGGCGTGCTTCGACAAGCTCAGCATGAGCGGTGCTTCGACAGGCTCAGCATGAGCGGTGCTTCCACAGGCTCAGCGTCGGCGGTGCTTCGACAAGCTCAGCATGAGCGGGCTGCGACGAGGACAGTATGAGCGGGCTGCGACAAGCTCAGCATGTGCAGGCTCGACAAGCTCGGCATGAGCGGGCTTCGACAAGCTCAGCATGAGCAGGCTCGACAAGCT
>JAFARM010000186.1 GCA_019245455.1 Sphingomonadaceae bacterium
GCGAAGTCGAGGGGCCGGGCGCTGAGCAGCCGCCGTCGGTCACCCGTCCCTCGATGGTCACGCGATCGGCGATGAGGTCGCGGCGGATGCGCACCACGGCATTGGCGACGTTGCCGACGTTGCCCTTGCCGTCGTGGCCGTCGACGAGGTTGACCATGTCGCCCTCGTTCGCGGTGCCGAGCACTTCCATCGCATAGGTGACGAGCGCCGACGCGCCCGGCGCGAGCGGCGGCACGTCCACGTCGAAGCTGCGGCCGTCCGGCGCCATGCGCGGCTGGACGGGCTGATTGTTCACCCGCGTCGCGCCGGCGCGCAGCCGCATGCCGGGCGGGATGTGATCGGTGAGCGTGATCGTCGTCGTCGCGACCTTCGGGTCGGGATTGCGCACGGTCACCATGTAACCGACCGTATCGCCCGGCGAGGCTTCGCGCCGGTCCGCCGACTTGCTGATCTGGATGGGCTGACCGATTCGATCGAGCGGAATCTCCACCCGTACCTCGTTGGGTCCCAGAATGGCGAACGGCGCCCCGAAGGAGGCGTCGGTCACCTGGTAAGGTTGGCCGTCCGGGCCGACGAGCAGGTCGAGCTCGGCGGGTGTCCGGACCGAGGGCGCGTGGTAGCCGGGCGGCGGATCCACGGCGATCCGGTAATGGCCGGGCGGCACCAGCGGGAAACGATAGGCGCCGGCGCTGCTCTGATATTTGGTGCCGCTGCTGTCGGCTTCGCTGCCGCCGCTGACGATGCTCGACGGGAAACTCGACGCGCTGTCGTCGCCGAAGACCTTCGCCGGCAGCCCGGTGGCCACGTCGATCAACGTCAGATGGGCGCCGCTCACCGGCGAACCATCTGTACTATCGAAAACGATCCCATTTGGATCAAAGAAGGCACTCAGCTGCGCCGTTATGAACGGATACTGGGTGCCGCCGCGCATGCCCTGCACGAAAATCGTGTCGCCGGGCACAAGGCCGAGGACGCAGTCTCCCGGCGGCGACTTTTCGGCGACCGTCTGGATATAGCCGGCGAACTTGCCGGTATTCGGCCCGGTTTCGCTGACGGTCAGGGTCTCGCGGTCGCCGCTGCTGGTGAAGATCACGCCGGTGACCGTGTCGATCTTGTTCGGATCTGTGTTGCCGGCCGGGTAATCGAGCACGAAGAAGAGCGGCTCGCCCGCGTGAACCTGGTTGGTGGGCACGACCGTCGCCGGCGCGAGCGATTCGCTCCCCCAGCCGGCGCCGAGCGCCACCGGCACCGGCCCGGCGCTGCCGGCGCAGAGCGGCGCGTTCGCGGTCAGCGCTTGGCTGCCGGCGCCGCTGCCGAACTGGTAGGCGGTCAATGTGAAGCTGCGGACGTCGACATTGATGTCGACTTCGTTCGAGGCCAGCTGCTGATGCTGGCCGGCCTGGTCCCATTCGACCTGGGCCGTGTTCGCAATCGTGCGCACCGCCTCGGGCGCGGCTTGCGCGCGCGCGGGCGCGGGCGCTCCCAACGCGAGGAGCGCCGCCCCGAGGGCGCATGAAAGCGCCCCGCAAAGACGGGTGAAAAGCGCCATGCCCGGGGTCGAGAGGGGAAGGCGAGCCATCGGCGCGCGCTCCCCTCTCTCCGTCCTCAGTTGATCGTCACCTGGAAGATGACGGCGCTCGAGGATCCCGCGGCGATGTTACCCAGCGTGCCGGTGACGGTCGCCGGCGGGCCCGCCGTGTAGGTGCCGCCCGCGCTGCCGCCCGAGCAGACGCCGCCGCTGACGGTGGCGTTCACCTTGATGCTGCCCGCAACGAAGGTCGTCTGCGCCGGGAGCGTGTCGCTGATGTTCACGTTCGACGCGGCCGCGCCACCCGCAGCGTTGGAGACGGCAATGCAATATTGCACGACCGCGCCCGGAATACGCTTCGGATTGGTGTTGCCGTCGATCGGGTCGCTGATCACCGTGTCGGTCTTGACCGCGGTCAACGCCGCCGCCAGCACGGTATAATCGTTGTCGGCCCAGTCGGCGCAGTCGTTCTTGACGTTGCCGTCGGCGGTATTCTGCTCCGCGCACACCGTCGCCACCACACCCGGCGTGTCGCCGCCGGCGGTGGTGGTATATTGCGTGCCGCTGCCATTCACCGCGGCGGCCGAAAGCCTGACGTCCGCGACATCGTTGGTGTTGAGCCCCAGCGGAATGTTCGAGACGACGAACACCGTCTTGCTGGTATCCGCCGCGACGCCGCTGATCGTGTTGGCGGAGACCGCCTGGTCCACGCCCGGATCGTAGACGCCGTTACCATTGGTATCGACGTAGAGCGTCGGCGCCGTCACGTCGAAATCGTCGGTCCCGCCATGGGCAGCGGTGCCGCCATTCTGCTGAGGGAGCGTGAGC
>JAFARM010000245.1 GCA_019245455.1 Sphingomonadaceae bacterium
CCGCCACCTCGGCGGCGAAGTCCGTCGCGGCCTTCTCGATGCCCTCGCCGAGCTGGAAGCGGACGAACTCGGTCACCGTGATCGGCGTGCCGGCAGCCTTGGCGGCGGCAGCGACCACGTCGCCGACCTTCGACTTGCCGTCGATGACGAAGATCTGCGTCAGCAGCGCGTTCTCCTGGCGGTACTTCTTGACGCCGCCCTCGATCATCTTCTCGACGATCTCGGCCGGCTTGCCCGATCCGGCCGCCTTCTCACGGGCGATGGCGCGCTCGCGCTCGACGACGGCCGGATCGAGACCGTTCTCGTCCAGTGCCTGCGGGTTGGCCGCGGCGATGTGCATGGCGAGCTGGCGGCCGAGCGGCTCGAGCACGTCGGCGGGCGCCGCCGACTGCAGCCCGACGAGGACACCGATCTTGCCGAGGCCGCTCGTCACGGCATTGTGGACGTATGACACGACGATACCCTCGCTGACCGACACGCTCTTGGCGCGGCGCAGCGACTGGTTCTCGCCGATGGTGGCGATGTTGTGCGTGAGCACGTCCTTGACGCTCATGCCGTCGCGCTCGGGGTAGAGCGCGGCAAGCAGCGTCTCGACGTCCTCACCGTGGGTGTGGGCGACGCCGGTGACGGTGCGGACGAAGGCCTGGAACTGGTCGTTCTTGGCGACGAAGTCGGTCTCGCTGTTGACCTCGACGACGGTGCCCTTGGCGCCGGCGACGTGGACGCCGACGAGGCCCTCGGCGGCCGTGCGCCCGGCCTTCTTCGCGGCCGACGCGAGGCCCTTGGTGCGCAGCCAGTCGACCGCGGCCTCCATGTCGCCGGCGGTTTCGTTCAGCGCCTTCTTGCAGTCCATCATGCCCGCGCCGGTGCGGTCGCGCAGGTCCTTGACCATGCTCGCGGTGATGTCGGCCATGGTGTGCTCCCTAATGGTTCATTGTCATCCCCGCGAAGGCGGGGACCCATCTCCTCAAACCGCGGGTGATGGGTCCCCGCTTTCGCGGGGATGACAGAAAGGTGATTAAGCGCTTGCGCCTTCCGCCTCGGCGACGTGGACGCCCATGTCGGCCAGCGCCTCGATGTGCTCCTCGGTCACCGGCTCGGGCTCGTGGAAGAACTCGACCGGAGCCTCCTCCATCGCGCCGAGGTCGATGCCCTGGCTCGCCTGACGGCCTTGGCGCGCCTCGATGATCGTGTCGGCGACGGCGTTGCAATAGAGCTGCACGGCGCGGCTGGCGTCGTCGTTGCCCGGGACCGGGAAGGCGATGCCGGTGGGGTCGGTGTTGGTGTCGAGGATGGCGACGACGGGGATGCCGAGCGTCGCGGCTTCCTTGATCGCCAGGTCCTCCTTGTTGACGTCGATGACGAAGATGACGTCGGGCAGGCCGCCCATGTCGCGGATGCCGCCCAGCGACAGCTCGAACTTGTCGCGCTCGCGCGTCAGCTTGAGCACCTCCTTCTTGGTCAGCCCGGCGGTGTCGCCCGACAGTTGCTCCTCGAGCGTCTTGTAGCGCTTGATCGACCCCGAAATCGTCTTCCAGTTGGTCAGCATCCCGCCAAGCCAGCGGTGGTTGACATAGTGCTGGCCCGACCGGCGCGCCGCCTCGGCCACCGGATCCTGCGCCTGGCGCTTGGTGCCGACGAACAGCACCTTGCCGCCGGCGGCAACGGTCGCACGGACGAAGTCGAGCGCGCGCGCGAACAGCGGCACGGTCTGCGACAGGTCGATGATGTGGACACCGTTGCGGTCGCCGAAGATGTACGGCTTCATCTTCGGGTTCCAGCGGTGCGTCTGGTGGCCGAAGTGGGCGCCCGCCTCAAGCAGCTGCGCCATCGTGACGACGGGAGTCGCCATAGTCTGTCTCCTCGTTCCGGTTGGTCCGCCGCAGGGGGTGTAACGAGCGTGCGCCCGCCACCGGAAGGGTTGCCCCTGCGTGAGTGGTTGCTGACGGGGCGGGCGCTTAGCCGAAGCGGCGGGTCGATGCAAGTCCCCGCCGCCGGACCATGGCTCCGGTCAGCGCGAAGCCCGTGACGAGGAGCGCCCAGCTCGACGGCTCCGGCACCGATCCGGCGAGCGCGAACGCCGTGCCGCCGAGCGACCCTGCCCCGGCGAGCGCCGCCGCGCCGTTCCAGCCGAGCGCGTCGAGCGCGGCGAGGTCGACGTAGGACACGCTCTTGCGCTTGCCCCGCGCGATCGCCGCGTCGAAGGCGTCGGTCGTCGTCGATGTCGTCGCCCAGTCGCCGCGGTCGCCGCTTCCGGAGTTGAACGTCTGGAGCACGGTCTTGCCATTATCGAGCGAGAAATAGGCCCGCCCGCTGGCCGACGACGCCAGCTGACCGGGCGCGGAGAAACGGAACAGGTCGTAGGCGGTGCGGTAGCCGGTCGAATCGAAGCCGCTGATGCGGCCGAGAATCTCCGACAGTTCGTGCGCGGCGACCGCCTGGAAATCGTACTGCTTCGACGTCACCGCCGCCGGATCGAAGCCGAAACCCGACGTTGCGCCGGCAAAGCCGATGTAGCCGTCGAGCGCCGTTCCGTCCGGTGCCAGGCCGAGCGCCTTCGCCTCGGCACTGGTGACGACGTAGTTCGTCGGGCCGGTGGCAAGCATCGCCGGCAGGGTGCCGCCCGCCGCCCCCGCGGCGCTGCCCGACGACGCTCCGGCGGCGCTGGTCAGCGCCTGGCGCACGGTCGCGTACGAGTAATAGCCGTCGAGGAAGCTGAGGCTCGCGCCGACCGCGCTCGACGGCAGGCTCTGCCCGCCGACCTCGTTCCAGCCGATGCTGACCGTCACCTGCACGGGATTGGCCAAGGCGTCGCCGAACAGCGCCGCGACGGTATTGAACGCGCTCTCGATCTGTCCCGCGGCTGCCTGGTTGGTAACGCTCGTCTCGTAGACGGGGATGATCGACAGGGCCGATGCCGGCGCGGCCGCCAGCAGGGTCGCGGCTGCTGCCAGTCCGGGCTTCAAGAACGGTCGTGCCATCGCCTGCTCCGTCGTCACGCTGCCGATGCACGTTGAAACGGAACGCGACGCAAACCCTTAAGCATCGATTCTGCGAGTCACCGGCCCGGCCGGACCAACTCACGCCGGCCCAAAGGCAGGCGTAACGACCCATGGCTTAAGATTCGGTTGAGTAACAAAAGCTTCACTACGAATAGCTTGCACAAAGCGGCCGCCGGCGGTTTGTCGGTCGGCCAACCTCGCGGCTTGGGGAGAAACAGGTCATGACGTTCCGACGCGCGCTGTGGGTGCTTGCCGCGACGCTGATACCGACGCCGGCCTTGGCTGCGACCGCGCCACCATCGCCCACGCTGATCGTCGCCATCTCGGTCGACCAGTTCTCCGCCGCGCTGTTCGACCAATACCGCGGCCGCTTCACCGGCGGGCTCATGACCCTGCAGCAAGGTGTTGTTTTCCCCAACGGCTACCAGAGCCACGCCGCGACCGAGACCTGCCCCGGCCACTCGACGATCCTGACCGGGCGGCATCCGGCGGCGACCGGCATCGTCGCCAACGGCTGGATCGACCGCGCCACCGGCCAACCGGTCTACTGCATGGCCGACCCCGCCGGCCCGGTGCCGAACCGCCCCGACGCGCCCCGCGGCCCCGCCAACCTCAAGGTGCCGACGCTCGGCGAGTGGCTGAAGGCGGCGAAAACGCAGAGCCGCGTCTTCGCCGTGTCGGGCAAGGACCGCGGCGCGATCACCATGGCCGGGCACAATGCCGACGGCACTTTCTGGTGGGACGACACGCTCGGCGGCTTCACCACCTACGTCCCCGCCGGCACGAACGCCGACGCGCGCCTCGCGCCGGTCAAGGCGTTCAACGAGGCCGTGTTCGCGGCGTGGAAGAAGAAGGCGCCCGCCTGGATCCCGCTCGATCCGCGCTGCAAGGTCGGGCTCGGCCCGCACAAATATGCGGTGATGACCGTCGATCACGAGCTGCCGCCGCCGGGGTGGGAGCCGCCGCCGGCGGGCGAGGACTTCCACCTCGACCCGTTCTTCCAGTCGTGGCTGCGCGCCTCGCCGATGTACGACAAGCTGAGCCTCGACCTGGCGGCGCAGCTAATCGACAGCCAGCACCTCGGCCGCGGCCCCGCCCCCGACGTGCTGGCGATCAGCCTGTCGGCGACCGACTACGTCGGCCACCGCTACGGCCCCGAGAGCGCCGAGCAGTGCGACAACCTCGCCCACCTCGACGCGATGCTCGGCGTCTTCCTCGCCAAGCTGACGGCGCTCAAGGTGCCGGTGATGGTCGTGCTGACCGCCGACCACGGCTCGCTCGCCACGCCCGAGGTGCTCGCCGAGCGCGGCTTCCCGGCGCACCGCGTCGACGGCAAGGCGCTGCTCAAGGAGGTCGGCGACAAGGTCGCGGCCGACACCGGCCTCGCCGCCAATCCCCTCGTCGGCGACCCCTACGAGATCACGGTCAACCTGCCCCCCGCCGACGCGGCCAAGCGCCCGCAGGTGATCGCGGCGACGGTCCAGCGCCTGCGCGAGCGGCCCGAGGTCTATACCGTCTTCACCCAGGCCGAGGCGCTCGCCGCCTTGCCGCCCAAGGGCAAGCCGGCCGACGAGCTGACGCTGATCGAGCGCATCGCCGAATCGACCGACGCCGTGCGCAGCGGCGACGTCATGGCCGTGCTCCAGCCGTTCACCACCGTCGGCGTGCCGATCGGCCTCGGCGACACGGTTGGCGGCCACGGCTCGGTGTGGAACTACGACCGGCGCGTGCCGATCCTGTTCTGGTGGCCCGGCGTCAAGGGCTACGAGCAGCCGCTGCCGGTTGAGACGGTCGACATCGCCCCGACGCTGGCGGCGGTGGCAGGGATCAAGGCTCCGCCGGTCGACGGCCGCTGCCTCGACCTCGACCGTGGCGAGCGCGCGACCTGCCGCTGAGCGGGGCCGGGCGGTGGGGACGGCGTCGGCCAGCGGCTCCGAGGTTGGTGCCGCTGTCCTACACACGCCCGATCAGCTAGGGTCGATGAGTCGCCCAATGGGCGGCGCGCTCTGTCTCAGTCCAGGTGTGCGTTCACGCTGCAGGGTGGCGCTGACGGTCTGCTCCGCGGTGAGAATA
>JAFARM010000242.1 GCA_019245455.1 Sphingomonadaceae bacterium
TCGGCGTCGTCCTGGCCGCGCTCGCCGCACAGTTCGTCGTCGACGGGCTGAAGCAGGCGTTCAACCTGGCCGCCTGACGTGCCGCGCCTGCCGGTCTGGGCGGTGCGCGTGGCGACCTTCCTGTTCGTCGGCGGATCGGCGGCGGCGCTCGACTTCGCGATCCTGAGCGGCATCGTCGCCGCGGGCGGCTCGCGCTACGGCGCGCGGGTGGCGAGCGTCGCCGTCGCCACCGTCTACACCTGGGCGCTCAACCGCCGCCTGACCTTTGCCACCAAGGCGCCGCCGAGCTGGGGCGAGTTCGCCCGCTACGTCGCCGTCGCGATGGCCGGCATCGCCCTCAACCTGGCGATCTACTGGGCCGCACTCTATGCCGGCGCGGCGACATGGGCGGCGTTCGCGCTCGGCACCGGTATTACTGCAGTATTCAGCTACTTCCGCTATAAGGCGGTCTTGAGCTGATGCCGGACAGGGGCCTTGAGACTGTGATCGACGTTCTGGAACGCGTGGAGACCCGTGACGCGGCGGGCGTCATCGAGCTGTCGATCGTCATGCCGTGCCTCAACGAGGCCGAGACGCTGGGCGTCTGCATCGAGAAGGCGAACCGCTTCTTGAGCGAGAGCGGCGTCGCCGGCGAGGTCGTCATCGCCGACAACGGCTCGACCGACGGCAGCCAGGAGATCGCGCGGAGCCTCGGCGCGCGCGTCGTCGCCGTGCCGGTGCGCGGCTACGGCGCGGCGCTGCAGGCGGGCATCGCCGCCAGCCGTGGCCGCTTCGTCGCCATGGCCGACAGCGACGACAGCTACGACTTCCTCGGGCTGATGCCGTTCGTGATGAAACTACGCGAGGGCTATGACCTCGTCATGGGCAACCGCTTCAAGGGCGGGATCGCGCCGGGCGCGATGCCGCCGCTCCACCGCTATCTCGGCAATCCGGTGCTGAGCTTCGTCGGCCGCCTGTTCTATCCGTCGGACATCGGCGACTTCCACTGCGGGCTGCGCGCCTTCCGCCGCGACGCGATCCTCGGCCTCGGGCTGAAGACGACGGGCATGGAGTTCGCCTCCGAGATGGTGGTCAAGGCGAGCCTCGCCCACCTCCGCGTGACCGAGGTGCCGACGACGCTGAAGCCCGACGGCCGCTCGCGCCCGCCGCACCTGCGCTCGTGGCGCGACGGCTGGCGGCACCTGAAGTTCCTGCTGACCTTCGCGCCGAAGTGGCTGTTCTTCTACCCCGGCGCGGCCTTGGCCGGGGTCGGGCTGGTGCTGCTGGCGGCGCTGCTGCCGGGCAGCGTCCACTTGGGCGACGTCCGGCTCGGCGTCCATACCCTGTTGTTCGCCGCCGCCGGCGTCGTCATCGGCGCGCAGCTGATGAGCTTCGCCGTCGTCGCCCGGCTGTTCGGCGTCCGCGAGAAGCTGTGGCCGACCTCGCCGCGGATCGAGCTGGCGCGGCGGCTGTTCACCATCGACCGCACCTGCATCGTCGGCGCGGTGCTGTTCGGCACCGGGCTGATCGTCGCGGTCGTCGCGGTCGGCGGCTGGATCGGGCGCGGCTTCGGCGACATGAATGTCGAGGCGACGATGCGTCTGGCGATCCCGGCGGTGCTGCTGTGCGCGCTCGGCGTCCAGGCGCTCGTCACCGGCTTCTTCACCGCGCTGCTGACGGCGGATTAGCCCTTTTTCTGTCATCCCGGCGCAGGCCGGGACCCATGAACTCAAGCGTTCGAGATCATGGGTCCCGGCCTGCGCCGGGATGACAAGAATAAGGGCAGCCGAGCCGCCTCGCGCGTCAGCTGCGGCCCACGGTCGCCGCGTCCTCGCCGGCCGTGTCGGTGACGACATAGTACCACTCGCCCTCGTCGCAGGCGACCGTGTCGACGGCGACGAAGGCCAGCCGCTCGCCGCCGTCGCTGCCGGCGAGCCGCCACCGGCTCGTCACGCGCGCGGCGTCGTCGGGCAGCGGCTCGATATGCTCGATCTCGGCGTCGATCGTCGTCACGCCCATGTCCCGCCACGCCGCAAGGCGCGCCGCGATCCAGGCGTCGAGCTCGCCCTCGTCCTCGATGAAGGTCGTGCCGTCGGCGCGCGCGAGCATCTGCGGCAGGCCGAGCGCGTCGCCGATCGCCTCGACGTCGCCGCTCTCCCATGCCGCCGCCTGCGCTGCGATCAGCTCGGCGATGGCGGGATCGCTCACGCCGCGCCCCCGTCGAGCCGGCCGGCCAGGCGCAGGCGCAGCGCGTTCAGCTTGATGAAGCCGGCGGCGTCGCGCTGGTCGTACGCGCCGGCGTCGTCCTCGAACGTCACGACCTTGGCCGAATAGAGCGAGTGCGGCGAGCGGCGGCCGACGACATCGGCGCGGCCCTTGTAGAGCTTCAGCCGCACCGTCCCGGTCACCTTGGCCTGGCTGTGGTCGATCGCCGCCTGCAGCATCGCGCGCTCGGGCGCGAACCAGAAGCCGTTGTAGATCAGCTCGGCATACTGTGGCATCAGTGCGTCCTTGAGATGCGCCGCGCCGCGGTCGAGGGTGATCGATTCGATACCGCGATGGGCGGCGTGGAGGATGGTGCCGCCCGGCGTCTCGTACATCCCGCGCGATTTCATGCCGACGAAGCGGTTCTCGACGAGGTCGAGGCGGCCGATGCCGTGCGTCCGGCCGAGGTCGTTCAGCCGCGCCAGCAGCGCCGCCGGGCCGAGCCCCTCGCCGTCAACGGCAATCGGGTCGCCGCGCTCGAAGTCGATCGTGATGTACTGCGGCGTGTCGAGCGCGCTCTCCGGGTCGTCGGTGCGCGAGTAGACATAGGACGGCACCTCCTCCCACGGGTCCTCGAGCACCTTCCCCTCGGAAGACGTGTGGAGCAGGTTGGCGTCGGTCGAGAACGGGCTCTCGCCGCGCTTGTCGCGCGGGATCGGGATCTGGTGCGCCTCGGCAAAGGCGATCAGCGCCTCGCGGCTGGTCAGGTCCCACTCGCGCCACGGGGCGATGACGCGGATGTCGGGGGCGAGCGCGTAATAGCCGAGCTCGAAGCGGACCTGGTCGTTGCCCTTGCCGGTCGCGCCGTGGCTGACCGCATCCGCTCCGACAGCCCTCGCGATCTCGATCTGGCGCTTGGCGATCAGCGGCCGGGCGATCGACGTGCCGAGCAGATACTGCCCCTCGTACAGCGCATTGGCGCGCATCATCGGGAAGACATAGTCGCGGACGAACTCGTCCTTCAGGTCGTCGATGAAGATCTCGCGGACGCCGAGCAGCTGCGCCTTGGCCCGCGCCGGCTCGACCTCCTCGCCCTGCCCGAGGTCGGCGGTAAAGGTGACGACCTCGCAGCCGTAGGTCTGCTGCAGCCACTTCAGGATGACGCTGGTGTCGAGCCCGCCGGAGAACGCAAGGACGACCTTCTTCGGCGGCTGGTCGGTCGGCATCGGCTCTCCTCTCGGTGCGCTGCACCATAGCGAGGGCGGGGGGCGATGCAACGCGCGGAACGGAAGCCGCGCGCGCCGCGTTCGCGTCTGCACAAATGTATAATGGAGTTCGCCATGGAGCCTGACGTCGCCGCCTGCATTGAGGCGTGCAACCGGGCCCACGGCATCGCGCTCGGCATGGCGATGAACCATTGTCTGGAGGCCGGCGGCGACCATGTCGCGCCCAAGCACTTCCGCCTGATGGCCGATTGCGCTGCGATCTGCGCGACGACGGCCGACTTCATGCTGCGCAGCTCGGAGTTCCACGCCGCCAGTTGCCGTTTGTGCGCCGACGTCTGCGACGCTTGCGCCGACAGCTGCCAGGCGCTCGACGGCATGGCCGACTGCGTCGCCGCCTGCCGCGACTGCGCGGCACACTGCCGCAGGATGGCGGCGTAACGATCGCGGCGCGCGCCGCCGGTGTTGCGGTGCGGCCGCACACCGGCGCTGTCATCGACCTGTCGCGCGACTGTCGCCGAAGTGTCGCGGACCGCCCCTAGGCCGACGCCATCCGTCGATGGAGCCGGTTCATGCGCCCTGCCTTCACCCTTGCCGTCCTGCTCGCAACCACAGCCAGCAGCGCCTACGCCGCCGAGGCGTCGTCGTCGGACCCGGTCGCCGACACGATCGTCGTCACCGCGCGCCGCGCCAACGAAACCGCGCGCGACGAACAGCGGCTGGCGCCCAACCTGATCAACATCCAGGCGGCCGAAGACATCGTCAAATACCCCGACTTCAACGCCGCTGAATCGCTCAGCCGCATCCCCGGCGTCAGTCTGGCGATCGACACCGGCGAAGGCCGCTTCGTCGCCATCCGCGGCCTCGATTCGAACTTCAACGGCACGACCTTCGGCGGCGTCACCCTGCTCAACACCCAGCCCGGCGGCACTTATTTCGGTGGCGGCGGCCGCGCGGTCGAGCTCGACACCATCCCGATCGGTTCGGTCGATCGCATCATCGTCCGCAAGACCGGCCTCCCCGACCAGGAGGCGGAGGGCCTCGGCGGCTCGGTCGAGCTGAGCCCGCGGTCGGCGGCGGGGCTGAAGAAGCCGTTTTTCGAGGCGACGCTCGCCGGCGGCTACGAATCGTTCCGCAACAACGGCGATGTGTTCAACGGCGAAGGCGCGGTCGGCACCGCCTTCGGCCCGGACCGGCAGTTCGCCATCGTCCTGTCGGGATCGTACCACACCGACAAGCGCGCCTTCGACGACATCGAGCCGGGGCCGGCCGATTCGGGCACGCTCGCCGACGGCGTCACGCCCGATCCGCGCTTCACCAATCCGCAGCTCGGCTCGGTCGACCTGCGGCGCTACAACTACAACCGCCGCCGCTTCGGCTTCGGCGGCGAGCTCGACTGGGATCCCAATCCGCAGAGCCATTACTACATCCGCGCCAACGACGCCGGCTACACCGAGTCGGTCAACCGCTCGGTCCTGCAGTACCGCGGGCTCGACAACAGCGTCGCCGATCCCGCCAACCGTAACGGCTTCATCGCCTCGGGGGTCAGCGCGCGGTCGACGCTGCGCGACGAGCAGGAAACGCACATCAACTTCGTCGCGGCGGCCGGCGGTCGCAACGACTTCGGCGCGGTGATCATCGACTATCAGGGGTCGTATACGGCGGCGACCTACCACCGCGACTATGACTATGGCAGCCAGTTCCGCGAGCCGGCGCGGTTCAACGTCGCGTACGACAACGTCACCAATTATGCCATTCCGGTGGTCACGCCGATCGGCTTCGACCCCAACAACGCCGCGCAGTTCCGACTCTATTCGATCTCGAACACGACCGAACGCGCGTTCGACCGGGAAGAGGCAGGATCGGTCAACATCACCGTGCCGACGACGCTGCTCGGCGGCGACGGCGCGTTCAAGGTTGGCGGCAAGCTGCGCTTCCGCGACAAGATCGACAGCCCGATCAACTATTCGACGCAGGCCTTCCCGACGACGTTGCTCAGCCAGGTGCTCGGCGGCGGCCCGTACACCGACTTCTACGACGGCCGCTATTCGGTCGGCTACCGCCCGAGCGCGGCGGCGATCCGGTCGATCTACAACACCGCCAACCCGGCGGGCGCCCTCAACATCGGCGGCTTCTTCAACGATACGGAGAACATCTACGCCGGCTATGCCCAGTATGACGGCAAGTTCGGCAAGTTCGGGGTCCTCGTCGGCGTCCGCGTCGAGAATACCGACGAGACGCTGCGCGGCATCACCTCGACGACCGACGCCGCCGGCAATACGACGACAGGTCCGACGTCGGTCAACGAGAACTACACGAATGCTTTCCCGACGGTGCAGCTGCGCTACGAGTTCACGCCGCAGTTCATCGCCCGCGCGACCTATTCGACCGGCATCGGTCGCCCCGGCTTCCTGCAGACGACGGCAGGGGCCAACGTCGATGTCGGCAACCAGTCGGTCAGCATCGGCAACCCGCGGCTGAGGCCGATCACCGCCAACAGCTTCGACGCCAGCCTCGAATATTATTTGCCCGACGCCGGCATCCTGTCGATCGGCTTCTTCGACAAGGAGCTCGACAACTACATCCTGCAGCGGATCACCCGCGACCCCAACTATCCGGGGATCAGCGGCATCACGACGATCAGCACCTACTCGAACGTCAACGGCGCCTACGCCCGCGGCTTCGAGGCCAACTACACGCAGAAGTTCTCGAAGCTGCGCGCCCCCTTCGACGGGCTCGGCTTCTCGGGCAACATCACCTACGTCGATTCGCGCGTGCAGATCCGCGACGCGCTGACCAACAACGCCGGCGACCCCGCCGGCCCGCTCGGCGCGTCCTATTCGGCGCTGCCGGGGACGTCGAAGTTCACCTACAACATCGCCACCTTCTACGAGGCGCACAAGGTGCAGTTCCGCCTGTCGCTGCTCCACGTCGACGCGGCGATCTTCCAGGTCGGCGGGGCCGACGGGCTCGACGTGTTCGAGGATGCGCGCACCACGCTCGACCTGACGGCGAGCTATCAGGTGCTGCCGAAGATGTCGGTGTACTTCAACGCCAAGAACCTGCTGAACACGCCGCTGCGCTACTACGAGGGCTACAACAGCAAGACGATCCAGCGCGAATATTACGACATCAGCTACGAGGCCGGGGTCCGGCTGGCGTTCTGAGCCTCCCCTCCCCTTTAGGGGAGGGGCGAGAGACGCGCGGAACGCGCGGCCCGGGGGTGGGGAATGGGCGAGAGGCCGCGGTGAACCGCTGACCTCCCCACCCCCGGCCCCTCCCCTGAAGGGGAGGGGAGAGGTCAGCCTCGCGCCGCCGCGACCTTCGCCGTCAGCTCGGGGACGATCGTGAACAGGTCGCCGACCAGACCGACGTCGGCGACCTGGAAGATCGGCGCGTCCTCGTCCTTGTTGATGGCGACGATGATCTTCGAATCCTTCATGCCGGCGAGGTGCTGGATAGCGCCGC